>NZ_JADBGL010000008.1:0-199553 GCF_037389205.1 Mycetohabitans sp. B46 | reverse complement strand
ATTCGCGCATCAAGCGTACGAAGCACCGCAGGGCGAATGGGAGACCACGCTGGCCGAGATGGGACCGGATCACCGACGCGTCGGCCGGTTTCGACGAGCACCAGCGTCCGGCTGTGAAGATCCGCCTCGATGCGCCGGCGGACGGGTGCTGCGCGACGTGTCGCGCGACACATCGGCAAGCCGATGGCGATCGTGCTGTTCGAGAAGAACAAGGGCGAGGTGCTGACGGTGTGGGACGATCCAGTCCGAGCTTGGCGAAAACTTCCAGATCACCGGCCAGCGACGCCACAGGCGGCAACGGATCTCGCGCTGTTGCTGCGCGCCGGCTCGCTGGCCGCGCCGATGGAGATCATCGAGGAACGCACGATCGGACCGAGCCTGGGCGCGGACAACATCAAAAAGGGTTTCGACTCGGTGCAGTACGGGTTCGTCGCGATCGCGGTGTTCATGATCGCGTACTACATGCTGTTCGGACTCATCTCGGTGATTGCGTTGTCGGTGAACCTGCTGCTGCTCGTCGCGGTGCTGTCGATGATGCAGGCGACGCTGACATTGCCCGGCATCGCGGCGATCGCGCTGGCATTGGGCATGGCGATCGACGCCAACGTGCTGATTAACGAGCGCATTCGCGAAGAGCTGCGTCGCGGCGCGCCTGCGCAACTGGCGATCCAGAATGGCTTCTCGCATGCATGGGCGACAATCCTGGATTCGAACGTCACGACGCTGATCGCCGGGCTGGCGCTGCTCGCGTTCGGCTCCGGGCCGGTGCGCGGCTTTGCGGTCGTGCACTGCATCGGCATTCTGACATCGATGTTCTCCGCCGTGTTTTTCGCGCGTGGGCTGGTGAACCTGTGGTACGGTGGCAAGAAGAAGCTCAAGTCGCTGGCCATTGGTCAGGTATGGCGTCCGGAAGGCACGCCGGCCGCGTATGCCGAGTCTGCTCAGCAAGGAGCGGCTGGCGCGGCGCAGGCGCTGCCGCGCACCCCGGGCGCCAAGCGCACGGAACCGAAGCGCGCGGTACGGCGCAATGCGCCAGCGTGCCACGGCCCGGCGATGCGCCCTCATCGGAGCGCACACCGCAACGTGATGCGCTGACTAAGCCGGGCCAGTCCCGCTGACCACGCTCGGAGACCCTCATGGAATTTTTCCGGATTCGCAAAGACATTCCGTTCATGCAGCGGGCGGTTGATCTTCAACGTGATCTCGCTCGTGACGTTCCTGCTCGCGGTGTTCTTCCTGCTGCATCGTGGTTTGCATTTGTCGTCGGAATTTTACGGCGGCACCGTGCTAGAAATCCACACGCCGCAAGCCGCGCAAGTCGACCCGATCCGCGGCGCGCTAGACAAGATCGGCTATGCCGATGCGCAGGTACAGACCTTTGGCACGTCGCGTGATGTGCTGATTTCGACTGCCGTTGAAGGGGGGGCTGTCGTCGGCGCAGCAAAGCGATCAGGTGATGGCCGCGCTGAACGGGCTGGATGCGCAGATCAAGCTGCAACGCGTGGAGTTTTGTCGGGCCGCAGGTGGGCAAGGAGCTTGCGACCGACGGGTTGCTTGCGCGCTCGCCGGTGCGTAGTCTCGTGGGCATCGTGATCTATCTGTCGTTCCGCTTCGAATGGAAATATGCGATCGCCGGGATCATCGCGAACCTGCACGATGTCGTGATCATCCTGGGTTTCTTTGCGTTCTTCCAATGGGAGTTTTCGCTATCGGTGCTGGCCGCGGTGCTCGCAGTGCTCGGCTATTCGGTCAACGAGTCGGTCGTCATTTTCGATCGGATTCGCGAGACGTTTCGGCGCGAGCGCAAGATGACGGTCACCGAGGTTATCAATCATGCGATTACAAGCACGATGTCGCGTACAATCATCACGCACGGCTCGACGCAGATGATGGTGTTGTCGATGCTCTTGTTCGGCGGGCTGACGTTGCACTATTTCGCGCTGGCGCTGACCATCGGCATTTTGTTCGGCATCTATTCGTCGTTCGTCGCAGCGGCGCTGGCGATGTGGCTCGGCGTTAAGCGCGAAGACCTGATCAAAGGAAAAGAAGTCGGGGCACGACCCCAGCGATCCGAACGCCGGCGCGCAGGTGTAGCCGCGCTCGCCGCTCTGTGGCGGTTGGCCGGCCCGTGACTGGCCGGCCCGTGACGGCTCAGACCGGCCAGCCGCTACAATTGCTGCAACCGCTGCAATCAGCTCGCGCGTTCAGCGCACCGCGAGCCGCAGAGCACGCGAACAGCGCGACGATGCTGATCGCGGCCGCAAAGATCATGTAGAAGCCGGGCGCCACCTTGGTGCCAGTCGATGCGATCAACCATGAGATGATGAACGGTGCAAAGCCGCCGAAGATCGTCACAGCGATGTTGTACGACAGCGACAGCCCGGTCGTGCGGGTGCTGACCGGGAAAAATCTCCGACAGCAACCCGGGCAGCGTGGCGAAATAGCCGCTCATCAAAAAAACCGAAGATGATCTGCACGACCAGCAGCGTCGCTAAGGTTGGATGCGAGACCAGCGTCGCAAACGCAGGGTAGATCAGCACGAGGATCGCGATCGCCGACGCGAGCATGATGCCGATACGGCCGTGCCGGTCGGACCAGTGGCCCACTAGGGGCGACACGACCAGCTGGATCATGCCGGTCAACACGATCGCGGCGAACGACGCCGACGCCGGCAGGCCGAGCTGCTTCACCGCGAAGGTCGGCATGAACAGCACGACATATGTCGACACGGTGGCCAGAATCACCACGCCGATGGCGATCAGCAAACGCTCTTTCTGCGTCGCGAGGGTATCGCGCACGGGTGTCAACGTGGTCTTGCTCGACATCTCGGCCGCAACGAACTCGGGTGTCTCATCGACGCGCTTGCGGATATACCATGCGACCGGCCCAATCAATAGCCCGAAGAAAAACGGGATCCGCCAGCCCCATGCATCCATTTGCGCGGGTGACAGGTTGCTATTGAGCACGACGCCGAAGCTGGCTGCGAGCAGCGTCGTGAGCCCCTGGCTGGCGACTTGCCAACTAGAGAAAAAGCCACGGCGCTGCGGCATATGCTCAGCCAGGAACGCGGTGGCGCTGCCGAACTCGCCGCCGGCGGAAAAGCCTTGCAGCAATCGTGCGATGACTAGGATCAGCGGCGCGGCCAGCCCGATGGTCGCGTAATTGGGTAGCACCGCGATGATCAGCGTGCCGGCCATCATCAGCAAGATCGTCAGCGACAGCGCGGCCCGGCGGCCGGCGCGATCCGCATAAGCACCGAGCACGATAGCGCCCAGCGGCCGCATGAAGAACGATACGCCGAACGTGCCCAAGGTGAGCAGCAACGATATCGTGTCGTTGCCGGCCGGGAAGAATTGCCGGGAGATGACGACGGCAAAGAAGCCGTAGGCGACTAGATCGAACCATTCGAGTGCGTTGCCGATCGAGGCGGCGGCCACTGCGCGCCAAACCTTCGGCTGCACAGCCGGGGTGACGGACGACAACGAGACAGATGCACCCATGCGAGTCCCTTATTCTATGACTGCGTTGACGAATGCCGTCGCCTGATCGTTGCACGCACAATGATTTTTTGGCGCCGGTGCCTGCGTGCACCTCACCTTAACGGTAACGCCGTCGGATTTCAACCGTTAAAAAGGTGGGCCAGGGTCCGCCTTGCGATGCCGCATCGGCTGCGCGCGACGCGGTTCAAGCCGCTCACCCGGCCGCGTTTACTATTGCTTGATGCCTTCGATTTGGATCTAGAGCGTGGTCTGCATATTGAAGCTGTAGGACTTGCCATAGTCCAACCCGAAGTCAGCGCGGTTGAAGCTGGCCTTGGCATCGGCGCCGCATCATCCGCGTTTGAGCCTAGGCCGTCACCGTATCGCAACTGCCAATGCGACGTCAGCGGATGGCATGAAAGTCAGGCTCTCGTCGTAGGAAACAATGCAGTAGTATTTGCTCGAATCCATCCTCACGCTAAACGAGGCAACGCTGGCGCTATGCTTTGCTAAGATGGACCGCCGTGTGGCGCTTACCGGAACCGTCGAACCCGTATGGACCCTACCGAGCTGATTGCGTGTCACCAGTGCGACGCGCTGCATTACAAGCGCGCACTGCACCCGGGCACAGTCGCGCGCTGCGCTCGTTGTGGCGCAGTGCTGTATCGTGGCCTGTCCGGGCGGCTGGACCGAGTAACCGCAATGACGCTTGCCGCGCTGATCACGTTTGTCATCGCGCAGGCCGCGCCGATCGTTCAGTTGGAGACCAACGGGATCGTCACGCAGACCACGCTGGCCGCTGCGATTGCTGCGCTGTGGGCCGAAAACAGCCAGGTGATCGCGGTGCTCGTGCTGTGCTCCACGACGCTGTTTCCGCTCGCCGAATTGTGTGCGCTGCTCTACTTGCTGTTCTCGTTGCGCGCCGGCATTCGCCCGTATGCGTTCGACGAGTTGTTGCGGATGATCCAGTGGATCCGGCCGTGGGGCATGATCGAGGTATTCATGCTCGGCATGCTCGTCGCGCTAGTCAAGCTATCGAGCCTGGCGGAGATGCGCCCGGAAGCAGCGCTGTTCGCGTTCGGTGCGCTGACGCTGATGATCGCATCAGTGGTGACGTTCGATCCCCGTGTGCTATGGGACGTCGCGGACCGACTCGACGAAGGCGCCACCACGTGCAGCCGCGCGGCGAGGCATCCATGAGCGCGCCGCGCACGAGCTATCCAAGCGCGCGGCGCGCCGGCCTGGTGGCGTGCCATGCGTGCGGGCTGGTGTCGCCGTTGGTGCGCACCGGCGAGAGGCAGTGCTGTGCGCGTTGCGGCGCGACGCTGCACGTGCGCAAGCCGGATTCAATTGCGCGCACGTACGCGTTCTTAATGGCCGCAGCGATCATGTACGTGCCGGCGAACCTGTTGCCGGTGATGCATACGTCGTCGTTGCTTGGCTCGCAGGACGATACGATCATGTCTGGCGTCGTCTATTTCTGGACCTCTGGCGACTGGCCGCTGGCCGTGATCGTATTCGTGGCGAGCATCCTCGTGCCGATGCTCAAGCTCGCTGTGCTGACGCTGTTGGCCGTCACGGCCCAAACCGGTTTGAGATGGCGGCCGTTGCAGCGCACGCGGCTGTATCGCGGCGTCGAGGCGATCGGCCGCTGGTCGATGCTGGATATCTTTGTCATCACGCTGACCGTCGCGCTGGTGCGCTTCCGCTCGCTCGCGGAAATGACCGCTGGACCCGGTGCGGTTGCGTTTGGCGTGGTCGTCGTACTCACGATGATCGCCTCAATGCAATTCGATCCCCGCCTGATCTGGGACAACATCGAATCGTCAGGAAAGGAACATGAATAACAAAAACAGCGCCACCGAGGCCGGCTCGCCGGAGGCGGAGCCGGGCGGCCTTCTTGGGGCTGCTGACGGTGGCGTGCCGCCGCATTTGCCGGAGCCGGTCGTGCAGCGCAGGAGCCGCTGGCTGCCGTCGCTGGTCTGGGTAGTGCCGCTGATCGCCGCGCTGGTCGGCGTGTCGCTGTTCGTGAAGACGGTGCTGGAGCGCGGGCCGATGATCACTATCACATTCAGGACGGCCGAAGGGCTCGAGCCGGGCAAGACGCAGGTTAAATACAAAGACGTGGTGATCGGCGCAGTGAAGACCATTACGCTGTCCAAGGACCTGGCCACCGTGCTCGTGACCGTCGAGTTGACCAAGCAGGCCGAGGATTTCGCCGTTGACGACACGCGCTTCTGGGTCGTACGGCCGCGCGTGGCGGCCAGCGGCGTATCGGGGCTGAACACGCTGCTCTCGGGCGCCTATATTGGAGTGGATGCGGGCCGGTCGCGGGAAACGCGCAAGCAGTTCCTTGGACTCGAACAGCCGCCGCCGATCACGCGTGATCAGAGCGGGCACCAATTCGTGCTGCACGGCGATAGCCTGGGGTCGGTTGATATTGGCTCGCCGGTATTCTATCGGCGCGTGCAGGTCGGGCAGGTGGTGGGCTACAGTCTCGACCCGAATGGCACCGGCGTGACGATGCAAGTATTCGTCAATGCGCCCTATGATCAGTACGTCGGTGAGAACACGCGCTGGTGGCATGCGAGCGGCGTCGACCTGCGGCTCGATTCAGGCGGCTTTAAGCTCAATACGCAATCGCTGGCAGCCATGGTGATTGGTGGCATCGCGTTCCAATCGCCGCCGAGCGAGCCGGTGGGCACACAAGCGCGCAATGACGCCCATTTCCGCCTGGCGAGCGATGAGGCCGATGCGATGCGGGCGTCGGACGGCGAGGCGGTGTCGTTCGTGCTGAACTTCAATCAGTCGCTGCGTGGCCTGTCGGTCGGCGCGCCAGTTGATTTCCGCGGCATCGTGCTGGGCCAGGTGCGCTCGATCGGCATCGATTACGATCCGGTGAAGCACGCGTTCTTGATGCCGGTGACCGTCGAGCTGTATCCGGACCGGCTCGGGCCGCGCGTGCGCGAAGCAGCGCGCACCGGCGGCGTGCGAGCGCGCGCGACGATGATCGAGAGCCTGGTGAAATCGGGGCTGCGGGCCCAGTTGCGCACTGGCAACCTGATCACCAGCCAGTTATACGTCGCGCTGGACCTTTTCCCGAATGCGCCGCCGGCTAAGGTGAACATGAGCCGCTCGCCGATCGAGTTGCCGACCGTGCCCAATACGCTGGACGAACTGCAACTGCAGGTGGCCGACATTGCGAAGAAGCTCGACAAGGTGCCGTTCGACGAGATCGGCACGCGCTTGAACAGCACCCTGAAGAACGCGGACAGCTTGTTTAAGCAACTTGATACACAGCTTGCGCCGCAGGCCAAGGACACGTTGAGCACGGCGCAGCAAACGTTCCATGCTGCACAGTCGTCGCTGCAACAGGACTCGCCGCTGCAGACCGACGTGCGCCAGGCGCTGCAACAGCTAACTCGTACGCTGCAGTCGCTCAGTACGCTGTCGGACTATCTCGAACGTCATCCTGAATCGCTGCTGCGCGGCAAGGGGAGGGATCAACCATGAAGTCGTGCCGATCTTCGCGGCGCTGCACCGCACACATCGCGCCGCTTGCCGTCCTGTGCACGGCGGCGTTGCTTGTGAGCGCGTGTGGCAGTGTAGTGCCCGATCGCTTCTATACGCTGGCGGGACAGGCACGCGGGGCGCCGCGTGCGGCGCCAGCAAAGTTTTATATCGAGTTAATGCCGGTTGACGTGCCGCAGCAAGTGGCTCGCTCCCAATTCGTCGTCACGACCGGGCCGGGCCAGGTGGAGTTGCTCGAGCACGAGCGGTGGAGCGCGCCGTTGTCCGACGAGGTGGGCCGCGCGCTGTCCGACGAACTGAGTCGTACGCTCGGCGCGATCGATGTCTATCGCACGCCGCATCCGGCCACTTCGCCGGTGTTCCGGATCCACGTTAACGTGCAGCGCTTCGAATCGGCGCCCGGTGCACACGCCGGCGTGGAGGCGACGTGGAGTGTGCGTGCGTTGCCCGACGGGGCGCCCGTGACATGCCACAGCACGATCGAGGAGCCCGTTGCGGCCGGCTATGATGCGCTGGTGGCCGGTCATCGGCGTGCGCTGCAACGCTTGTCAGTCGACATCGCCGACGTGGTGCGCGAGCTTGTGCAGCATCGCTGCGCGACCTCTGCCTGCGCCGCGCCGCCAATTGGGCGCACCAGCGCCAGCATCGCGCCCACGGGGGCAGCGCCGGATCCGGTGCTGCGATGCCCGGCTCCTGCGTAAGCGCGCGTGAGCCGCTATTCGACGCCGCGTGCGCGGTCCGCGTGAAAGCGGGTCACGAACGCGTTGAACGTTCCCGCCTCGATGGCATCGCGGATCTCCTGCATTAAGTTTAGATAGTAATGCAGATTGTGGATCGTGTTCAGTTGCGCGCCGAGAATTTCACCGACGCGATGCAGGTGATGCAGGTACGCGCGCGAAAAGTGGCGGCACGTATGGCAGGCGCAGCTTTCGTCCAGCGGCCGCGTGTCATTGCGGTGCATCGCATTGCGGATCTTTAGGTCACCGAACCGCGTGAATAGCCAGCCGTTGCGCGCGTTGCGCGTGGGCATCACGCAGTCGAACATGTCGATGCCGGCGGCCACGCCGACCACCAGGTCCTCCGGCGTGCCAACCCCCATTAGATAGTGCGGCTTGTCGACCGGCAGCCTGGGGCCGATGTGCTGCAGCACGCGCAGCATGTCTTCCTTTGGTTCGCCGACTGATAGGCCGCCAATCGCGTAGCCGTCAAAGCCGAGGTCCGACAGTCCCGCGAGCGATTCATCGCGCAGTGCTTCGTACATGCCACCCTGCACGATGCCGAACAGCGCGTTTGGATTGGCAAGGCGCCTGAATTCGTTGAGCGAGCGTTTGGCCCAGCGCAGCGACATCTGCATCGAGCGTGCCGCGGCATCATGCGAGGTGGGCACGCCATCGGTCGCGTACGGGGTGCACTCGTCGAATTGCATCACGATGTCGGAGTTCAGCACCTTTTGCACCTGCATCGACACCTCGGGCGACAGGAACAGCCGGTCGCCGTTGATCGGCGACGCGAACGTCACGCCATCCTCGGTGATTTTGCGCAGCTCGCCGAGCGAGAACACCTGGAAGCCGCCGGAGTCGGTCAGGATCGGCCGTTGCCAGCCCATGAAGCGGTGCAAGCCGCCATGCGCGGTGATCGTGTCGAGTCCTGGGCGCAGCCATAGATGAAACGTGTTGCCCAGGATGATCTGCGCGCGGATGTCCTCAAGTTCGCGTGGTGCCACGGCCTTAACCGTGCCATAGGTGCCGACCGGCATAAAGATCGGTGTGTCGATCGTGCCGTGGTTTAGCGTCAGTCGGCCGCGCCGTGCGAGGCCATCGGTGCGCAAGAGGTCAAATTTCAACATGATGGGTTTAGGGCGGGCTCAGGGGCGGTGCGCGATGACGGCGAGCGCGGGTGGCGATGCCGGGTCATCGCTGTGCGGCGGACGCGGCCCGTGTGAGCAGCATCGCGTCGCCGTAGCTGAAAAAACGGTAGCGTTGCGCGATCGCGTGGCGGTACGCGCGGCGGATCGGCTCGACACCGGCGAACGCGGACACCAGCATGAGCAGCGTCGACTTCGGCAAATGAAAGTTCGTCACGAGCCGGTCGATGACGCGGAACTGGTAACCGGGCGTAATGAAGATGTCCGTCTCGGCACGGACCGCACGCAGCTCACGGCCATCGCGCTCGGCATCGCGAGCTGCCGCCTCCAGTGCGCGCATCGACGTCGTGCCGACCGCGATTACTGAGCGTCCCGCAGCCCGCGTGGCCTCGATGGCCTCGACGAGCGTCGGCGGGATGTGGTACCACTCGCTGTGCATCTTGTGCTGCGCAATGTCGTCGGTGCGCACCGGCTGGAACGTGCCGGCACCCACGTGCAGCGTCAACGTCGCGCGGCGTACGCCGCGCACGTCCAGCGCGGCCAGTGTTGGCGCATCGAAGTGCAAGCCGGCGGTGGGCGCCGCGACCGCGCCCGGCGTCGTCGCGAACACGGTTTGATAACGTGCCTCGTCATACGTGTCGGGAGTATGCTCGATGTA
Organism: Mycetohabitans sp. B46; assembly: GCF_037389205.1. Lineage (NCBI taxonomy): Bacteria > Pseudomonadati > Pseudomonadota > Betaproteobacteria > Burkholderiales > Burkholderiaceae > Mycetohabitans > Mycetohabitans sp. B46. Next base: position 190,021 of record NZ_JADBGL010000008.1, on the reverse strand, counting down.
GGGCGGTAGCGGCAACCGACCATGCCGGTCAATCAATTCGATGCAATCGTGCGGGAAATGCAGCGTATGAAATGGCTCGACGCGCTCGCCGACGGTCACCTCGAAGGCGTCCGCGAGCCGAATTGTCGAACCCGGCGCGGGGCGCTTGCTTGCACGGATTTGCGCGAGCGCGGTGCGCGGACCGGTCACGCGCTCGATCAGTACCTCGACGCGTCCGCCGCTCGCCTTGACCCCGTCGAAGCGGGCTTTGAGCACTTTCGTGTCGTTGAACACCAGCAGGTCGCCGGGCTCGATGCAAGCCGGCAGTTCACCGAAACGGCGGTCCAGCAGGGCACCGCTCGGCGTGACTTCGAGCAGGCGGCTCGCGCTGCGCTCGGGCAACGCATGTTGTGCGATCAGCTCAGGGGGCAGATCGAAATCGAAATCGGATAGCGCGTACATGACAGGGGACCGGGTAGCGCAACGGCACGCTCGCGCAACCGCGCTACCCTGATGCACAATGCAGGGCCGTGCCAATAAAATCGATATTGTACTTGCGATAGCCCGATGCCTTTGTCCCGTCATCCGCAGTTGGTGTTACCGCGATCAGGTGAACCTGACGCCGTACCTGGCGATGCCACCGCAGGCGGTGCCGCTACGCCCGAGCGCGCCGCCGCCGGGCCGTCGGCACACAAGCGCCCCCCGGCGGCCATGGCCGGCGACGAGGCTGCGCTCCAAGCCGCTGATGACACGGCGGCCCAAGCTGCCGGCAATCCCGCCATTCAGCCCGCTGGCAAGGTTTCGACCCAGCCCGCCGGCAAGGCGCCGACGGGGGCCACTGCGCAGGACCCGGCCGAACCTGCTACCGAGGTTTCAGCCCCATCTGCCACCGGGGCTTCAGCCAAACCTGCCACCGGGGCTTCAGCCCAACCTGCTAACGGGGCTTCGGCCAAACCTGCTACTGAGGCTTCGGCCAAACCCGTCGCTAAGGCGACGACCCAGTCCGCCGGCAAGTCGGGTGTTAGGCCGAGCGACAAACTGGCCCGGTTGGGGCTGGTGCGCGACATCGACTTAGTGCTGCATTTGCCGATGCGCTACGAGGACGAGACGACGCTGACGCCGATTGGCCAACTGCTGCCAGGCATGACCGCGCAGGTCCAGGGCGAAGTGGTGGACAACGAGATCACCTATCGGCCACGCCGCCAGATGCTGGTGCGGCTGCGCGACGAGCATGGCGATGTGCTGATGCTGCGGTTTTTGAACTTTTGGGGCTCCCAGGCCCGGCAACTCGCCTCTGGCGCGCGCTTGCGCGTGCGTGGTGACGTGCGAGGGGGCTTCTTCGGGATGGAAATGGTCCATCCGGTATACCGCGTGGTTGAAGACGACACGCCGTTGCCCGACGCGTTGACGCCTGTGTACTCGAGCACAGCCGGCGTGTCGCAGGCGTATTTGCGCCGCGCGATCGACAACGCGCTGCAACGCACGCCATTGCCGGAGTTGCTGCCGCCGCGGATCGCCGACGCGTTCCTGGCCCCGCTTGGGGTGCCGTCGCTGGCCGATGCGGTGCGCACGCTGCATCACCCGCGTGCGGATGCGGATGAGGCCGCCCTAATGGATCGGACTCATCCGGCGTGGTTACGGATCAAATTCGACGAGTTGCTCGCGCAGCAATTGTCGCTCAAGCGCGCGCATGACGAGCGGCGCTTGCGCGCCGCACCGGCGATGGCGCGTCGTCCCGCCGCCGATCGCGACGCGCTCGTCACGCGGCTGCATGCCGCGCTGCCGTTCCAGTTGACCGGCGCGCAGCAGCGGGCCAGCGAGCAAATTGCGGCGGACCTGGCCGCGGCGCATCCGATGCAGCGGCTGCTGCAGGGGGACGTGGGCAGCGGCAAGACAGTGGTCGCCGCGCTGGCGGCGGCGCAGGCGATCGATGCCGGCTATCAGGCGGCGCTGATGGCCCCCACTGAGTTGCTGGCCGAGCAACATGCGCGCAAACTGCGCGGCTGGCTCGAGCCGCTTGGTGTGCGCACGGCGTGGCTGGCCGGCAGCCTGAAGGCGCGCGACAAGCGCGCCGCACTGGAGGCGGTGGCCAGCGGCGATGCGCCGCTGGTGATCGGCACGCATGCGATGATTCAGGAGGCAGTGAAATTCGCTCGGTTGGGTTTGGTGATCGTGGACGAGCAGCACCGCTTTGGCGTCGAACAGCGGCTTGCACTGCGCGCGAAGGCGCAGGCTGAAGCCGCGGTGTCGGGGTTCCAGCCGCATCAATTGATGATGTCTGCGACACCGATTCCGCGCACGCTCGCGATGACGTACTACGCGGACCTGGACGTGTCCACGATCGACGAGTTACCACCGGGGCGCACGCCGGTGCTCACCAAGCTGGTATCGGATGCGCGTCGCGATGAAGTGATTGCCCGCGTGCGCGAGGCCGCACTGGCTGGACGCCAGGTGTACTGGGTGTGCCCGTTGATCGAGGAGAGCGAGGCGCTGCAATTGCAGACTGCCGTGGACACCTATGAGACGCTCGTCGCCGCGCTGCCGCAGTTGCAGGTGGGACTGGTGCATGGTCGCCTGGCGGCAGCCGACAAGGCCGACGTGATGGCGCGCTTTACCCGCAACGAGATCCATTTGCTGGTAGCGACCACGGTGATCGAGGTCGGCGTTGATGTGCCCAATGCGTCGTTGATGGTAGTCGAGCACGCGGAGCGCTTCGGTCTCGCGCAATTGCACCAATTACGCGGCCGGGTTGGCCGGGGCAGCCAGTCGTCGGTGTGCCTGCTGATGTACGCCAGCCCGCTGTCGTTGGCGGCGCGCGAACGACTGCGTACGATGCGCGAGACCACGGACGGTTTTGAAATCGCGCGTCGGGATCTGGAGATTCGCGGCCCCGGAGAATTCCTCGGCGCGCGGCAATCCGGCGCAGCGATGCTGCGCTTTGCAGATATCGAGCAGGATGCTTGGCTGATCGAGCCGGCACGGCGTGCGGCCGAGCGGCTGCTGAGCGAGTATCCGCAGGTCGCCGCCGCGCATTTGGCTCGTTGGCTCGGCAGCCGCGAGCAGTACTTGAAGGCGTGAAAAGTGTAAGGCACGAAAGCACGAAAGCACGAAAGCACGAAAGCACGAAAGCACGAAAGTGCGAAAGTGCGAAAGTGCGAAAGTGCGAAAGTGCGAAAGGCGTGAAGGCGTGAAGGCGCGAAGGTGTGAAGGTGTGAAGGTGTGAAGGCGGATCGGCCGTGCCGGCGAGGGTGCGTACAGGCCCCTTGGCAAACGGGCCGGCAACGCGTATAAGAGAAAATCTATCGAAAGTATCGCCTCGATTAGTCGATAATGACGCTCACCGAACTCAAGTACATTGTTGCCGTTGCCCGGGAACGCCATTTTGGCCGGGCCGCGGAGGCATGTTTCGTCAGCCAGCCGACGTTGTCGGTCGCGATCAAGAAGCTCGAGGACGAACTAAATGTTCAGATCTTCGAGCGCGGTACCAGCGAGGTCAGCGTTACGCCGATCGGTGAGCAGATCGTTACCCAGGCGCAGCGTGTGCTTGAGCAAACGCTTGCAATCAAGGAAATCGCCAAGCAAGGCAAGGATCCGCTGGTCGGGCCGCTGCGGCTTGGCGTGATCTATACGATCGGCCCCTATTTGCTGCCGGCGCTGGTCAAGCAGATGATCGAGACGGTGCCGCAGATGCCGCTGATGCTGCAGGAGAACTTCACGCTGAAGCTGATCGAACTGCTCAAGCAAGGTGAGATCGACGTCGCGATCATGGCACTGCCGTTCCCGGAAACCGGCTTGATGGTCCGTCCGCTGTATGACGAGCCGTTTGTGGTCGCGCTTCCTGCGGGGCACCCGTGGGAGCGACGCAGCGCGATCCATGCCGAGGACCTGAAGCAAGAAACGATGTTGCTGTTGGGCAGTGGCCATTGCTTTCGGGACCATGTATTGGGCGTATGCCCGGAGCTTATGCGCTTTTCGCAAAATGCAGACGGGATTCAAAAGACGTTCGAGGGCAGCTCGCTGGAGACGATCCGCCACATGGTGGCCAGCGGCGTGGGCATTACCGTGCTGCCGCGCACCTCGGTGCAGGAAGTACGCGCGCATGCGAGCGGCGTGGACAACGGCCTGCTCAGCTACGTGCCGTTTACCGAGCCGCAGCCGGACCGGCGCGTGGTGCTGGCATGGCGCAAGAGCTTCACGCGGATGCCGGCGATCGATGCGATCTGTGATGCGATTCATGCGTGCGAGCTACCCGGTACACGCAAGCTTGAGCTACCCGCCGCGGTCAATTGACCGTTGCACCCGGATAGGCGTTTTGCCGCTCGATACGTCCCATGCCGCTTCGTGTGCTGCAAGGCTGGCGTGGCATGCGGCACGCCTGGAGAACGTGGCGCAACTGGAGAACTGGCACGGGGGCTACGCCGCGCAGGCGGCAAGCGGCGGCCTACGCGCGTTTTCGCCTAGAATAACGGATCACGACGTTTCGATCCGAGTGCTGCATGATGTCCGCGCTAACCTTGCGCCTGCCGTTGTATTTCCGCCTGCTGCGGCTGCATAAGCCGATCGGCAGCGTGCTGCTGCTGTGGCCGACGCTGAATGCGTTATGGGTAGCGGCAGACGGCCGTCCACCCGCCTATATCGTGGTGATCTTCGCGATTGGCACAGTTCTGATGCGCTCGGCCGGATGCGCGGTCAACGATTACGCGGATCGGGATTTCGACAAGCATGTGAAGCGCACACAGGATCGCCCTCTCACGTCGGGCCAGATCGCCCCATGGAAAGCCCTTGTCGTGGCGGCCGCGCTTGCGCTGGTGTCGTTCCTGCTGATCCTGCCGCTGAATGCGCTGACCCAGTGGCTATCCGTCGCGGCGCTATTCGTGGCGGGTACGTATCCGTTTATGAAGCGCTTTTTCGCGATTCCGCAGGCCTATCTGGGCATTGCGTTCGGTTTCGGGATCCCGATGGGGTTCGCCGCGATCCAGAACCATGTGCCGCCGCTCGCGTGGCTGATGCTGCTGGCGAACGTGTTCTGGTCGGTCGCCTACGATACGGCCTACGCGATGGTGGACCGGGATGATGACATCAAGATCGGCATCCGCACGTCCGCATTGACGTTCGGCCGTTTCGACGTGCTGGCCGTGATGCTGTGCTACGCAGCGATGCTGAGCATCTATGCGTGGATCGGCTATGCGCTGCACGGGTCCATCGCATACTGGGCCGGATGGGCGGGCGCGCTCGGCTGTGCAGCGTACCACTACACGTTGATCCGCGACCGCGACCGAATGCGGTGCTTTGCGGCGTTCATGCACAACAATTGGCTCGGCGGCATCCTGTTCGCCGGCATCGCCGCGCACTATGCCAGCACAGGGCACTGAGCGCGCGGCGCCTGTTCATTGCTTGCCGAACGCGTCGCCTATCTGGATCGCCCGGGCGTGGGCCGCCAACGCGCCGCGTACGATCGCCGCGCCGATGCCGTCGGCCTCGAAGGACTCGAGCGCGGCGGCCGTTGTGCCACCTTTCGAGGTCACGCGCTCGCGCAGCACGCTGGCAGGCTCGCCTGACTGTGCGGCCAGTTGAGCGGCGCCGGTGAACGTGGCGAGTGCCAGCGCGCGCGCCTGTTCGTCATCGAGTCCCAGTTCGCGTGCAGCGCGCTGCAGGGCCTCAATGAAGTAGAACACGTAGGCTGGGCCGCTGCCCGAAATGGCCGTCACCGCATCGATTTTCGATTCGTCGTCGCACCACACAACCTCGCCTACCGCGCGCAGCACCCGCTCGGCGAGTGCCCGGCCGGCATCATCGACACCGTGCAGCGCTGCCAGGCCGGTCACCCCGCTGCCGATCAGCGCTGGGGTATTGGGCATCGTGCGTATCACGCGCTGGTAGCCGTTGAGCCAATGCGCGATGTCTGCAGCGCGGATCCCGGCGGCAATGCTGATGATCAGCTGCGCACGCAACCACGGCACGAGCGATTCGACCACGGCTTTCATCACCTGGGGCTTGACCGCGATGACGATGGCATCGTAGTCGCCGAGCGACGCGTCGGCAGCCTCGCCGGTACGTATTGGGTGCTGCTGCGTCAAGCGTGTGCGCGCGTCGGCCGATGGGTCGATGGCGTACAGGTCAGCGGCCGGGATGCCACGCTTGAGCAGCCCACCGATCAGGGCGGCGGCCATGTTGCCTGCGCCGATGAATGCGATTTTCATAGAGATGTTGTTCCGTGAGTGGGGTAGGTTCGTGGGCCAAAAATCGCGGTGCCGACCCGCACGATCGTTGCGCCTTCGAGAATGGCCGCGTCCAAATCGGCCGACATGCCCATCGACAGCGTATCGAGGCCGAGGCCTTGCGCATTGACAGCATCGAATAGTTCACGCAATTGCCGATGCAGCGCGCGCTGCGCGTGCAGCCCGGACACGGGCTCAGGGATCGACATCAATCCGCGCAGCCGCAGTCGGGGCAGCGCCGCAACGTCACGCGCCAGCGTGGCCACCTCATCGGGCGCGACGCCGCTCTTGGACGCCTCGCCGCTGACGTTTACCTGCACGCAGACATTGAGCGGCGGCAGGTGGGCCGGCCGTTGCTCGGACAGCCGGTGCGCGATCTTGAGTCGATCGATTGAATGCACCCAGTCGAACTGCTCGGCGACCGGCCGCGTCTTGTTCGACTGCAGTGGTCCGATGAAATGCCATTCGAGCGACGCACGCAACGGCTGCAGGGCGGCGATTTTATCCAATGCCTCCTGCACATAGTTTTCACCGAACGCCTGCTGGCCCGCCGCGTGGGCAGTGCGTAGGGCATCGGCCGGAAAGGTTTTGGATACGGCGAGCAATTGTACGCTCGCCGGATCGCGGCCGGCGGCCGCAGCCACCGCGGCAATGCGTCGGCGGACTTCGTCCAGATGTTGCGCAATGAGGGTGGGCATGACGTGGAACGGGGAAGGGTTTAATCGGACAGCAGACGATCGACGAGTTCGATCCAATGCGCGACCGGCGTTGACGTGCCGCTTTGCAGGTGCGCGATGCAGCCCACGTTCGCCGAGACGATCATCTGTGGCTCGAGTGCCGACAAGCGTTCAAGCTTCTGGTTGCGCAGCGTGTAGGACAGCGCCGGCTGCAGCACCGAGTACGTGCCGGCCGAGCCGCAGCAAAGGTGCGCGTCGGAGGGTACACGCACCTCCAACCCAAGCGCCTGGAGCAGCCGCTCGACGCGCCCGGTAATTTTCTGCCCATGCTGCAGCGTGCATGGTGGGTGGTAGGCGACCGTATGTATGTCGCGCCGGCGGATGCGGGACGCAAGCTCGGCTTCATAGCGGGGCAGCAGCTCGGCCAGGTCTTGTGCCAGGCTGGCCACGTGCGCCGCCTTATGGGCGTAGGCCGGATCGTCGCGCAGCAGGTGTCCGTATTCCTTGATCGTCGCGCCGCACCCGGAGGCATTGATGACGACGGCTGCCGCGCCCTGCTCGATGTGGGGCCACCATGCGTCGATGTTGCGGCGTGCGTCATCGAGCGTTTCCGCGTGGTACCCCAAGTGCAGCCGGATGGCGCCGCAGCAGCCAGCGTCGTCGGCCACGACCGGCTCGATGCCGAGCGCGTCGAGCACGCGCGCGGTCGCTACGTTGATGTTGGGCATCATGCCGGGCTGCACGCAGCCGGTCAGCATTAGCATCCTGATCTGGTGCCGCGCTGTCGGCCACGCGCGCGGACGTTGCCGTGGCGGCACCTTGTCGCGCAGTCGCTTGGGCAACAGCGGGCGCAAATATTGTGCGAGCCGCATCGCCGGCGTGAACAGTGTCGCATTCGGCAGAAAGCTCGCCAGCAGGCGCCGTACGAGCCGCGAGCGCCAGCGGCGCGGCACCTTTTGCTCGACGAGCTTGCGTCCGATGTGTGCCAGTCGCCCGTACTGCACGCCGGACGGACAAGTCGTCTCGCAATTGCGGCACGTCAGACAGCGGTCCAGGTGCAACTGCGTGCTCTGCGTGACCGGCGCGCCCTCGAGCATTTGCTTGATCAAATAGATGCGCCCGCGCGGGCCGTCCAGCTCGTCGCCAAGGATTTGATAGGTAGGGCAGGTCGCCGTGCAGAAACCGCAATGCACGCATTGACGCAGGATGGCATGGGCCTCGTGGCCGTCCGGCGTATGGCGAATGAAGTCCGCAAGATTGGTCTGCATCGCAGCGGTCAGAGGTCCGGATAGAGCCGGCCACGATTGAAGATGCGTGCCGGGTCGAATACCGCTTTCAGGCGGCGATGAATGCTCATCAGCGGCGATGGCAGCGCAGTGAATACGCCGACGTTACGATTGTAGCGTGAACCGCAGCGAAACAGCGTCGCATGGCCACCGGCCTGCCGCACCGCCATGCGCACCGTCTGCGCATCGGTATCGGTAACCCACCAGCGCTGCGCGCCCCCCCATTCCATTAACTGGACCCCGGGTAATTGTAGCGGTTCGGTGATCGATGGCAGCGATAGGCGCCATAGCGCCGCGTCAGCGGGAATCATCCGAAAAAATGCATCGGTCTGCTCGCGTAGCCCGGTCCAGAAACGCTCGGCCTCCACCGCGTCGATCACTTCGCCGCCGAGCGTGTTACGCGCGCTCTTGAGCGCACTGTCTGCGCCGCCCAGGCGCAACGCCAGCGTGCCGTTACGCCACGCACTGGCCGTCAGCGGTAGCGGCCGGCCGGCCCATTCGTTGAGCTTGCGTACCGCGTCGGTGGCATTCATGTCGAACTTCAGCGTCAACTCTGCATGCGGGCGCGGCAGCACTTTCAACGACACGTCCAGCAGCAGGCCGAGCGTGCCGAGTGAGCCGGCCATCAGCCGCGCGATATCGTAGCCGGCGACATGCTTCGTCACGCGCCCGCCGAAGCGCAGCACGTCGCCGCGTCCGTTCATCACGGACGCACCCAGCACGAAGTCGCGCGCCGCGCCCGCGCTGGCACGGCGTGGGCCAGCCAGGCCGGCGGCGATGCAGCCGCCGATCGTCGCGCCACGACCGAAGTGCGGCGGCTCGAATGCGAGCATCTGACGATGTTCAGCCAGTGTCGCTTCGATGTCGGCCAACGGCGTGCCGCAGTACGCGGTGATCAGCCGTTCGGCTGGATCGTAGGCGACGATGCCGCTTACCACGCGCGTATCGAGCACTTCCCCCTCGATATTTTGGCCATACCACGACTTCGTGCCACCACCGCGAATCTGCAGCGGCATGCCGCGCTCGCTGGCTTGCGTGACCTGCGAGCGCAGGCTCGCGTAGGGATGCGGCATCTGCGTCATCGTGTCAGAGCCTTGGCAACTCGGGATGCGGCAGCAAACCTTGATGGCTCCGCATCCTGCCGTACTCGGCACAGCGCGCCCGCGTTGGGATGCCCTTGCCCGGATTCAGCAGTCCTGGCGGGTCGAACGCGCACTTAACCGCGAGGAGCGCATCGTGCTCCTCAGCACAGAATTGCACGCCCATCGCATCGATCTTCTCGATGCCTACGCCATGCTCGCCGGCGATTGTGCCGCCGAGCCCCACGCAGGTTTCCAGAATGTGCGTACCGAATGTCTCGGCGCGCCGCCACTCATCGGGATCGTTGCCGTTGAATAGGATCAGCGAACGCATGTTGCCGTCGCCCGCATGGAAGACGTTCATGCAGCGCAGCCCATATTGCTTTTCCATTTCGGCGAGGCGCGCGAGCAGCGGCCCGATCGCCCGCCGCGGCACGGTACCGTCCATGCAATAGTAGTCCGGCGAGATACGCCCCGCGGCCGGAAAGGCATTCTTGTGCCCGGACCAGAACTTGAGCCGCTCCGTCTCCGAGCGCGAGATCTGGATCCGCGTCGCGCCGTGCGCACGCAGCACCGCAGTCATGCGCACAATCTCGTTGGCGACCTCGTCGGGCGTGCCGTCGGACTCGCACAGCAGGATAGCCTGCGCCTCCAGGTCGTAGCCGGCCTGCACGAATTCTTCCACCGCGCGCGTGGCCAGCTGGTCCATTATTCCGAGGCCTGCGGGCACAATGCCGGCCGCAATGATCGCCGCGGCCGCGTCGCCGCCCTTGACTACGTCATCAAAGCTGGCCATGATGACCTGCGCCACTTGCGGCTTCGGGATCAGCCGGACCGTCACCTCCGTGACGACGGCAAACATGCCTTCGCTGCCGACCAGCACTGCCAGCAGGTCTAGCCCCGCACAATCCGGCCCCAGTGAACCGAATTCGACCAGGTCGCCCTCCATCGTGACCGCGCGCACGCGCAGCACGTTATGCACGGTCAAGCCGTATTTCAAGCAATGCACGCCGCCAGCATTCTCGGCGACATTGCCTCCGATCGTGCAGGCGATCTGCGAGGATGGATCAGGCGCGTAGTACAGCCCGTATGGCGCAGCCGCCTCCGAGATCGCCAGATTGCGCACACCGGGCTGGAGCGTCGCGGTACGCGCGTAGGGATCGATGTTGACGATCTTGCTGAGGCGCGCGAGCGACAGCACGATGCCATCGCGCAGCGGCATCGCGCCACCGGACAGACCCGTGCCGGCGCCACGCGGCACCACCGGCACGTCGAGCCGGTGGCATGTCTGCAGCACACGCCGCACTTGCGATTCTGTCTCGGGCAGCACGACCGCGAGTGGCAGCTGCCGATACGCGGCAAGCCCATCGCATTCGTACGGTGCCGTATCCTCGTCGCGATATAGCAGGCAGTGTGGGGGCAACACCGTCGTCAGCGCCTGAACCACTTCGCGTTGTCGCGCCGCGATGGCTTCCGGGGACGGTTCGACTGAAGCGTTCATGACATGCTCCGCGCGACGTGTCTAATGTGGTCCGTGAAAGGCGAAGATCTTGCCGGGATTCATCAGATTGCGCGGATCCAGCGCATGCTTGATCGCTCGCATTGTGTCAACGGCATCCGCGCCATGCTCGTTGACGAGGAAATCCATCTTGTGCAGGCCGATGCCGTGCTCGCCGGTGCATGTGCCGCCAAAGCGCAGCGCGCGTGACACGATCCGCTGGTTCAACTGCTCCGCCTCCTGAATCTCGGCGGGGCTAGCGGGGTCGATCAGCATCGCGACGTGGAAGTTGCCGTCGCCGACGTGGCCCACGATCGGGCACAGCAGTGACGATTGCTTCAGGTCCGCCTCTGTCTGTTCGACACATTCAGCCAGCTGCGAGATAGGCACGCACACGTCAGTGGTCAGCGCGCGGCAACCAGGGCGCAACTGCAACATCGCAAAGTATGCGCTGTGCCGCGCGCTCCACAACCGGCTGCGCTCCTCCGGGCGGGTGGCCCATTCGAAGCCTTGCCCGCCATGTTGCGTAGCCATGTCCTGCACCGTCTGCGCCTGCTCACGCACGCCGGTCTCGCTGCCGTGGAATTCGAAGAACAGCGTTTGCATCTCCGGCAACGTCAGGTTCGAGTGGCGGTTGATCGCACGGATCGCGAGCGCGTCAACGAATTCCACGCGCGCCACCGGCACGCCGAGCTGGATCGTCTCGATCACGGTGCGCACGGCGTCGCCCATGCTTGGGAATGCGCACACGGCCGCGGAAATTGCTTCGGGCAACGGATACAGGCGGACGGTGACGTCGGTGATCACGCCAAGCGTGCCTTCGGAGCCAACAAAGAGGTGTGTCAGATCGTAGCCCGCCGCCGACTTGCGCGCGCGCGAGCCCGTGTGGATGATGCGTGCATCGGCCCGCACCACCGTCAAGCCCAATACGTTCTCGCGCATCGTGCCGTAGCGGACCGCGTTCGTGCCCGAGGCGCGCGTGGCGGCCATGCCGCCGATGCTCGCGTCGGCGCCGGGGTCGATCGGGAAGAATAAGCCCGTTCCGCGCAACGCGTCATTGAGCGCCTTGCGCGACACGCCGGCTTGCACGGTGGCCGTCAGGTCGTGCGCGTCGATCGACAACACGCGGTTCATCTCGGACAGATCGATCGTCACGCCGCCCTGCACCGCGAGCAGATGTCCTTCAAGCGACGAGCCGTTGCCATACGGAATCACCGGCACCTCATACTGCGCGCACAGCGCGACAATGGCCGCGACCTCCTGCGTCGTACGGGCGTAGACGACTGCATCCGGCCACTGCGGATCAAACATCGACTCGTCGCGCCCATGGTGCGCGCGCACCGCTTCGGCGACCGAAACGCGCTCGCCGAATGCGCCCTTGAGCGCGTCGAGCAGTGAAGGGGGGAAGGGCTTGCGCACGGCGGCACGCGCAATCGAATGAGTCACGGGGTGGTCTCCTGAACGCATGGCATGCAAGCGGGTCAACTGTTTTGCTATTTTAAGCCAATGTGCATCGCTCAAGCCGTTTGCCTCGCAAGGCGGGGCGCCGGACGAGACCGCGTGGCGGCATACACGCCACTATAATGCGCGGCGGACACGGCAAACTGTCCTGACACGGCAAACTGCCTTCGATCCGCTCGTCAATCACAGGAGCCATGATGGGAAACCGCTTGAGCAAGATCGTCACGCGCACGGGTGACGACGGTACCACCGGTCTGGGGGACGCAAGTCGCGTGGCCAAGGACGATACGCGCATCGCGGCGATCGGCGACGTAGACGAGCTGAATGCGTCGCTGGGCGTGCTGCTGGCCGAAGCATTGCCGGCCCGTGTGCGGGAGGTGCTCGTTGCGGTGCAGCACGATTTATTCGATGTCGGTGCGCAACTATGCATGCCGGGCGAGGTGGTGATCGTCAACGAGCATGTCGCGCGGCTCGACGGCTGGCTCGAGCACTTCAATGCGCAACTGCCGCCGTTGCGCGAGTTTGTCTTGCCCGGCGGCTCGCGCTCGGCTGCGTTGTCACATCTGTGCCGTACCGTTTGCCGGCGGGCCGAGCGCACGATCGTCGCGCTCGGCCATGAACAAGCCGTCGATGCTGCGCTGCGGCAGTATGTGAACCGCTTATCGGACCTGATGTTCGTCCTGGCCCGCGTGCTCAATGACGCGACGGGCCAGCCGGAGGTGCTGTGGCAACATGAGCGGACGTAAAGGGCCGCTTGTGCCGGCGTCACGGCATGGTGTTGCCAGCCCATTGCGGCGCACGGTCATGTTCCGTCCACTCGTCAGTGGCTACCGCCGTCGATCGCCATTGCTGGTGAGTGGTGGTCGCCAGTCGATCGCCATTGTCGGTGAGTGGTGGTCGCCAGTCGATCGCCATTGCCGGTGAATGCTCATCGCCGGCCGATCGCCATTGCCAGTGAGTGGTTGTCGCCGGCTGATCGTCGTTGCCGGTAAGGGGGTATCTCCGGTCAATCGCCATTGTCACAGCGTTGCCGCCCGCGTTAATTGCCGCTGCTGCGTGCGATGCGCCGTTGCCGGACCGCATCGGCTAGTCCTTCGAGTACCATCACGCTATCGTCCCAGCCGATGCAGGCGTCGGTGACACTCTGACCGTAGGTTAGCTCGCAGCCGTCCTTCAAATCCTGGCGTCCTGCGACCAGATGGGACTCCACCATCACGCCGACGATGCGCTCGTCGCCAGCGGCGACTTGCCGGCCGATGTCCGCGCAGACCGGAATTTGGTTTTCGTGCTTCTTTTCGCTATTCGCATGGCTTGCATCGATCATCAATCGCGCAGCCAGCCCCAACTTGCCGATCGCGGCGCATGCGGCGTTGACGCTTGCCGCATCATAGTTCGGGGTTTTGCCGCCGCGCAGGATGACATGACAGTCCTCGTTGCCAGCGGTCGATACGATCGCCGAATGACCGCCTTTGGTCACTGACAGGAAATGGTGCGGCTGTGAAGCGGCCTTGATCGCATCGACCGCGATTTTCACATTGCCGTCGGTACCGTTCTTGAAGCCGACTGGGCACGACAATCCGGAGGCCAGTTCCCGATGCACCTGCGATTCGGTGGTGCGCGCGCCGATCGCGCCCCACGAGATCAAATCGGCGATGTACTGCGGGCTGATCATGTCCAGGTACTCCGTGCCGGCCGGCAGCCCGAGCGCGTTGATTTGCACCAGCAGTTCGCGCGCGGTACGTAATCCGTCGTTGATCTTGAAGCTGTTGTCCATGTCAGGGTCGTTGATCAACCCCTTCCAGCCCACGGTCGTGCGTGGCTTCTCGAAGTACACACGCATCACGATTTCTAATTCGCCGGCAAAGCGCTTGCGCTGCGCCACTAGGCGCTGCGCGTATTCCAGTGCCGCACGTGTGTCGTGGATCGAGCACGGGCCAATCACGACGATGAGCCGGTCGTCCATGCCATGCAAGATCCGATGCAGCGATTGGCGAGCATTGAAGATCAGGTGGGCGATGCGCTCCTCGCAGGGAAACTCCCGCAGCAGGTGCGCGGGCGGCATCAATTCCTTAAGCTCGCGGATTCGGACATCATCGGTGTTGTGCAGGGCCATCATTGTTCTCCGGTTCAACGGTACGCGCCTCGCGCGCGGTGTTCGGGGCCTGGCGCCTGGCGAAAAAAAAAACCGCCAGGCGGGCTGGCGGTTTTTCGGGAATGTGGGGTGATTCGCTTATCCGTCACCCACCCTCTCGGTCCGCCAGCGGCCTGAGATACCAAAAGAAATCAAAGTAAAACTTGGCGGACATCGCGGAATGCAAACGAATTGAAAGGTGGCGTCGGTTCCGACTACGCCGACTTTATACTCTGGACGAACCCCCGTTGGCAACAGGGGGCGACAACGACGATGCATGATTGCGTCATTTCAATCAAAACCGCAATCCCCTTGCGGCACCGGCACGATTGGCGTTATACCGTGCCACCCACCGTCATGCGGTCAATGCGCAGCGTCGGCTGCCCGACGCCGACCGGCACGCTCTGGCCTTCCTTGCCGCATACGCCTACGCCTGTGTCCAACGACATGTCGTTGCCGATCAGCGACACGTACTTAAGCGACTCCGGTCCGCTGCCCACTAGCGTCGCGCCTTTGACCGGGTAGGCAATCTTGCCGTTCTCGATCATGTAGGCCTCGGAGGCGGAGAACACAAACTTGCCGTTCGTGATATCGACTTGTCCGCCACCGAAGTTTACCGCGTACAGGCCATGGTTGACCGACGCGATGATCTCGGCGGGATCCTTGTCGCCGCCCAGCATGTAGGTGTTGGTCATGCGCGGCATCGGCAACGCAGCATACGATTCGCGCCGCGCGTTGCCGGTTACCTTCATCTTCATCAGCCGCGCGTTCAACGTGTCCTGCATGTAGCCGGTCAGGATGCCGTCCTCGATCAGCGTCGTGCATTGCGTGGGGTTGCCCTCGTCATCGATGTTCAGCGAGCCGCGCCGGTTCGCCAGCGTGCCGTCATCGACCACTGTGACGCCGTTGGCCGCGACCCGCTCGCCGATGCGTCCGGCGAACGCCGACGAGCCCTTGCGGTTGAAGTCACCCTCCAACCCGTGGCCGATCGCCTCGTGCAGCAGCACGCCCGGCCAGCCCGGCCCGAGCACGACGGTCATCGTGCCGGCGGGCGCGGGGCGTGCCTCCAGGTTCACCAGTGCGGCATGCACCGCGTCGTCGACGTATCGTGTCAGCACCTCGTCGGTGAAGTAGCCATAGTCGTAGCGGCCTCCGCCACCGCCGGTGCCGATCTCACGGCGCCCGTTCTGCTCCGCAATCACGGTGACCGACACGCGCACGAGCGGACGCACGTCGGCGGCCAGCGCGCCGTCGCTGCGCGCCACCAGCACGACGTCGTATTCGCCCGCCAAGCCCGCCATGACCTGCGTGATGCGTGGGTCCTTCGCGCGAGCCATTTTTTCGACGCGCTCCAGCAGCGCCACTTTCGCATTCGCATCCAGCGAGTGCAGCGGATCGTCCGGCAGGTACAGGTCGCGGCCTGCGACGCCGTGCAACGCACCGGCCGCCCGCACGCGAGTCTTTCCGCCCCCAGCCCGGGCGATCGCGCGGGTGGCCTGAGCTGCCTGTGCCAGCGCTTGCGGCGACAAATCATCCGAGTACGCAAACGCGGTGCGCTCGCCGGCCACCGCGCGCACGCCCACGCCCTGGTCGATGCTGAAGCTGCCCGATTTGACGATGTTTTCCTCCAGGCTCCACGCTTCACTGCGGGTCGTTTGGAAGTACAGGTCCGCGTAGTCAACGCGATGGGAGAAAATCTCGCCCAGCGTGCGCACGAGGATGGCCTCGTCGAGTCCGTAGCGCGTGAGCAGCAGGTCCTTGGCGGTGGCGAGATGGCGGATTTGAGGTTCGATGAGGTTCATGCGGGCTCGCCCGTTTGACTGGTAAATGGACAGGAGTTTGGACAGAAGTTGGCGTCGCGACGGCACGATTCAAGCCGTGAGCGGCCCTGCTGGACGCGGCGTGGGCCGCCGCCGGCTTGCGGGCAACGACGCTGCGGTATGCTCATGCCAGCACCCGATGCCGATACGCCGGCAGGCTCTGCCGCACCTGCGCGATACGTTGGACATCGATCGTGCCCGATACTACGCCGGCACCCTCGGTGCGCACGGCGACGACCTGGCCCCATGGGTCCACCAGCATGCTGTGGCCCCATGTGCGGCGCCCGTTCTCATGCGTGCCGCCCTGGGCCGCGGCCAGCACGTAGCACTGGTTTTCGACGGCGCGCGCACGCAGCAGCATCTCCCAATGTGCATGGCCGGTCGTGTACGTGAAGGCCGATGGCACGACGATTAGCGCGCAGTCGCCAAGCTTGCGATACAACTCCGGAAAGCGCAAGTCATAGCATACCGACAAGCCCACGCGGCCAAACGGCGCGTCGAACGCGACGACGTCGGTGCCGGGCCGGATCGTGCGCGCCTCGTCAAACGACTCGTCATCCTGGTCAAAGCTAAACAGATGGATCTTGTCGTAGCGGGCCACGGCTCGGCCTTGCGGGTCGAACACCAGCGTGGTGTTCATCACCCGCCCCGGTTCCGGGGCCACGAGCGGCAGCGTGCCACCAATGACCCACACGCGATGCCGCGTTGCGGCACCGGCGAGAAATTGCTGAATCGGGCCGTCGCCCGGCGCTTCCCGCACGGCCAGCTTGTCGGCGTCGCGATGCCCCATTAAGCAGAAATACTCGGGCAGCAGCACGAGTTGTGCGCCGCCGGCTGCGGCTTCGGCGATCAACTCATCGGCGGCTCGCAAGTTCCGCGCTACGTCCGGCGTGCTGACCATTTGCAGCGCCGCCAGCGTGAACGTGCCGGACGCGGAGCCGCTGGCGCGAAAAACGGAGTGGTTCATTACCGTGACAGATGAGATTCAGGTCGGCTCATCTTACCGCGATCGTCCGACACCTGCTCGACCTGCGGATGCGACCACGAGCCAGTTACCGCGTAGTGGCGCGCGAACGACTGCGAAATGGGGTCGGACAAGACCAGACCGGCGACGAAGGTACCCAGGCCGAGCAGCGGGTTGACCACGGCCGTGGCCAGTGCTGCAGTACCCACGCTCAGCGAGGGGACCACCGTCACCAGCAGGTCTTGCTGCTCGCACCTAAGATCCGCGTGGCCTTGCATCGTGACCTTTGCTGCTGCACTGTTCAGCATGAAATCCTCAGTCTTAGCGATGCCGTTGCTAATCATGCCGGTAGCGGTCACATTGTCAAACGGCAGTCCTTCGCCAAACAATGTGCCTAAGTCCAATGTCGCCACGCGAGCGAGCGATTGCAGGCTGAGCACGCCGAGCAGCTTGGCGGCGCCCGGCTCGACTTTTAGGATCTGGCCATGCGACAGTCCGAGCGACAGGTTCCCGCTCAGCGTCGGATAATCGATGCGCGTCGGTCCACCGCGCCAGCCGACCTTGCCGGATAGCGTGCCATTGCCGCCCTTGAGCGTGCGGGGCAGGCCGAGACGGTCGAGCAGGGCACCGCCGTCGGCGATATCGAGCTTGAAATCCAGCGCAGTGCGCCGCGGGTTATCGTCGGTGCCAGTGCCAGTGCCACTATCAGTGTCGTTGCCTCTGTTGCTGGTGCTATTGCTGGTGCTGGTGCTGGTGCGCGCGCGGCGCGGCGTTCTCCAGCTAGCGGTTGCCGACAGCTTGGCTGCTGGGTTCGTCACATCCAGCTTGTCCAATTGCCAGACGGGTACGCCGTTTTCGTTGATGTTGCGTGCGTTGACTTCCAGTTTGCCAAAGTTGTGTCCGCGCACGGTGAGTTCGTTGACGATCAGGTCAATCGCCGGGACATGCTGCGCTGGCGCCTCGAGCACGCGACTCACCAGTGTCTCATCGTGGCTGTCTGGGATTATCAGTTTGGCCAGCCGCGCGTCAAGCTGCCCGTATGGGCTGCGCGGCGTTTTCGCGTGCCACGCGATATGGCCGGACACATCGTCCGATGCAATATTCGCTTGCCATGCGCCCGGTGTGTGTGTCGCGCCGATTACCACGTTTTCCCAGCGGCGGTTCAACAACGTCAACGTATCGAAGTGCAGGCCGACGCGGGTGGGCACAAGTGCCGCGATATTGCCGGGCAGGTCGAGCGGGAAGGCCGTGTCCGGCGAAGAAGCGAATGGGGCGGCGTAAGCCGGAGCAGGGAGCAGGGACGGCGCAGTGGCCGCTGCCGGCTCAACTGATATGGCCTCGGCGGGAACCGACATGGCATCAAGCAGCGCGCGCCACGCGTCTGCATCGAAGTGCGCCACGTGCGCCGCCGCGGTCACGCCTTCACCGGGTAGCACCGCTTCCCGGTTCACGGCGATCGCGCCGCGCAGGATCGCCAGCCTGTCGTCGTTGCCGCGACGCATCAGATAAATGGCATGGAGCGGACCGAGTCGTGCATCCAGGCGACTGATGCCTGTCGCAGGTCGCTCACCGGCGGCTGTGGGCCGCAGGCGCAACGAGCACGGCATCGGCACGCCGGCCGGCTTCGTGAACGGCACCGGTAATTGCAGCGCCAGCCCACTTAAATCCGAGGTGGCCGAGATGTCGGGCAATTCGTTCTTGCGCGTGCGCACCGCCACCGAGTAAGGCGCGCTGCCCGATATGCGGGTGAGCAGCGTGGCCAGCGGCCCGGGCGGCACTGCGCTACGGGCCGCATCGGCAAGCAGGTGACCCGACACGTCGAAGCGGCTCAAGCCGTCCTGCTGGATCCCGCCGTCGGCGTGGATCTCGCCGCCGAGGAACTGACCGCTGGCATGCCCGATCGTCATTGTGTGCTCGGTGAAATCGACCTTGCCATGGATTTGCGTGACCGGCGGCAGCACGGCGAGCCGCTTGCCGGGCACGAATGACACTGCGTTGTCCGCCAGCGTAACCGAGCCGTTCACGCCGACATGCAGCTTGTCCGGATGGCGCGGGATCGCCAGCCGCAGCGCCAGCGTCGCGTTGCCTTTTGCCCGCACGGACTCGCTCAGGTGGTCGGACAGTACCGCCAGCGAGCTGCGATTTACGTAGTCGAGCATGTCGGCTAGCGGGCCACTGGCCACGCCGTTGATCACCAGATCCGAGTTCAAGTTGCCCAAATCATCGATGCGGCCGGTCAACTGCGTGAGGGCGACACGCTGGTAGCGTGCGCGCTGGATATCAAAGCGCAGCATGTTCTGGTCCATCCGAAACAGCCCGTCGATGCCGTCGAACGCCGGCCATACCTCCGGCGTGCCGTTGCTCATCCGCTTCGGCGGGTGCGGCGTTGGATCGAATCCGCCGTCTCGAAACGGCGCGACAATCTTGAAGATGCCCGCGTGGGGATGATGTGTGTACGGGAACTCGGCCAGTTCGCCATGGATGGCGATCGTCGCATTATGCGCGGTCCCGGCCGTCAGCGCATGGTCCAGGTAGGCGCGGGTATGTTCGCCGACGCCGGTCGGCAGATAGCGCGCGAGGCGGGGCAGCGACAGCCGGTCGAACCTTGCCTCCATGTCGAGCTTGCCGCGTCCGTGGCCGGGATTCGAGTAGGTGCCGGTCGCGCTGGCCCGCACGTCGTCGTTATCGACGACGAGTCGCGAGAGGTTGACGGCAACGGCGGGGCGAACCGCGTTCGCCGCTAGCGGATGCGCGGTCCATGTCGCTTCGGCCGCGAACCGGTTGAACGTGAGTCGCGGATTGTCGAATGCCCCTGGGATCGTGACCGCGGCGTGGACGGTATCGATCGCCGCATGACCGCCGTTCTGGTCGGCGTCGATCTTGCCCCAGATGTTTTCTGCGCCGGGCAGGCCCACGTGCGGGTGGCCGCCTGGTGTAAGGCCCGGCGGCGGTTCCTGCGCGCCGACGCTGACACCCTCGAGTGCAGCCTTGACGCGATAGCGTACGATCGGCTCGCCGCCTTCAACAGCCGCCACGCTGGCAGCCTCGCGGGTACGCGGCGCGCGGCGCTCGACCTGTATCGCATAGTTTGCCAGCGTGCCGCGCGGGTCGAACCGGTCCAGTTCGTTGAGCACATGGTGGGGCAGCGGCAACGTGCGCACGAACTGCGCGAGCAGCCCGAGATCGACCGTGTCGCCGCTGATACGGATCAGTTGGCCGTGGCCCAGCGTCGCGCGGCGGAGCCGGCCGTTAAATTCGCCAATGCTCAGCAGGCGGGTAATGGGCGTGCCGTCCGCGAGCGGGGCCTGCCCGCCAAGTTCGGCGCGCAGATTGCCCAGGCTCAGCGTGTAATCGAGATTGCGCATGTCGTTGCGCTGCAGCGACCAGTCCAGCCCGATGCTGGGCACGTCCAGCCATGGCAGCGTCGGATCCATGCGCAGCCGCAATGCGGACCCGGACAATGCGCCGCGCGCACCGCTCCATTTGCCGGCCGCGAAGTCGAACCACGCAGCCACGTCCAGCGTGCCGCTCTGCGTGTCCAGGCGCGCATCCGTGTAGCGGGCCAGTTCGGGCAGCGCCATATCGCCGCTTGACATAAACATCGTGCCGGTCCAGCCCGCCGGTTCGGTGAGCGGCTTCAGTGGCGAATGGCGCAAGCGTGCGCGCAAGTCGAGCGGCCCGCGCAGCAAGCGTCCGTCCGGCTGCGCCTGCACGCCGAGCCGGTGAAGTAGGCCGCGGTTGTCGATAGCCACGTGGATGCCGCGCCACGTCAGCGTCGGCAAGCCGCGCTGCGCGTCGCTCCAGTGCAGGACGCCCCCGTGCAACGCGATGGCGCGCTGCGTCATCAGCCAGCGCAGGAGCGCGTTGCTGCCGCGCTGGCGTGGATCCATCCGCACGCCGGCAATCGTATAGGTGCCGTCGGGGTGCCGCTCAGCGAAGACCTCGGGTTGTTCTACTATCAGGCTCGAGAGCACCGGCGCCAGACGCGGCAATGAGCGCCACGACAGCGTTGCGCTGGCGGTGGGCACCGCGAGCATGCGCTGGCCGTTCGGGCCCATGATCGTCAGTTGGTCGATGTCTAACGTCGGCTGTAGCCCGCTCCAGCGCCCGGTGAGCCGACCGATGTGCACCTGCGCGTGCAGCGTGTCCGAGATCCGTTGCTCGATGCGCGGCCGCAGCGAATCCAGTTGGGGAAAAATGACGTAGCGCAGCCCGACGTACAGGGCCGCGACGCCAAAGTACAGTGTGATGGCCACGCTCGCGCAGCATGCGAGTACGCGGCGCAGCACCCGCTCGCTTGGCCCGCGCCGCCATCCGCTCCCGGCTTTTGCGTTGCGCGCATCGTTCGGGTCGAGTGTTTCCTGGCGGTCGGGCATGCGAGGAGCGCGGAACGTATGATAGGTTGGGCGGAAAAACCAAATGTAACATACGGCATGCGAGCCAAACCCGCCGCCGCCGCGGGTTCCATTGCATATGCCGCACCAATGACACGATGACTGACATGCCGCTGCCAAGTTCCCCGCTGGCGTCTGACGCCGCATCGCTGTTGAGCGCCGCTTACTCCCGCTATGCCGCTCGGCAATACGCGGCACGGCCCGAACTCGCTGCGCGGGTGCGTGAGCTTGCGCGCGCGCCGCTGACGCGGCACTGGATTGAGCAGCGGCTCGCGCAACTGGGTGCGCCACAGGACGAGCCTGTGGGCGACGACGTGCTCAGGCGTGCACTGCGCCTGGTGCGCACCGAGCTGTTTTGCGCGGTAATGGAGCGCGACCTGGCCGGGCTGGCCGATGTGCCGGAGGTGACCGGCACGATGACGGATTGGGCCGAAGTGGCAATCCGCCGCTCGCTTGCCACGATCAGTGCCGAGTTGCACGCGCTGTATGGCATGCCGCTGAACGCGCAGCGACAGCCGCAAACACTCGGCGTGGTGGGCATGGGCAAGCTTGGTGGATGCGAGTTGAACGTGTCCTCGGACATCGACTTGATTTTCGTCTACGAGGACGACGGCGAGACCGAAGGCGGCTCCCGCGCGCCGATCTCGAACCAAGACTTCTTTACCCGGGTCGGGCGCCGGCTGATCGGTGCGCTGGCCGAGCATACCGCGGATGGATACGTGTTCCGCGTGGACATGCGGTTGCGTCCAAACGGTGATTCGGGTCCGCTTGTCTGCAGCCTCGGCATGTTGGAGGAGTATTTCTACGTGCAGGGACGCGAATGGGAACGCTACGCTTGGATCAAGGGACGGCTGGTGTCGGACGTGGACAGCGACGCCGGCGCGCGACTGGCGGCGCAACTGGATGCACAGGTCAGACCGTTCGTCTACCGCCGTTATCTCGATTTCGGCGTGATTGCGGCGATCCGGGCGCTGCATGTGCAGATCCGTCAGGAGGCCGCCCGCCGCGCGTCGTCGCGCCGTGACAAGGCCGATGACATCAAGCTAGGTCGCGGCGGCATCCGCGAGATCGAATTCACTGCGCAGGTCTTCCAGCTGATCCGGGGCGGTCAAGACGCCGGGTTCCGTATTCGGCCGACACTGGCGGTACTCGATCATGCCGCCTCGCACGGCTTGATCGCGCGTGGCGCGGTTCAGCGACTTGCGCAGGCGTATCACATGCTGCGCTGCATCGAGCACCGGCTGCAATACGTGAATGACGCGCAAACCCATGCGATGCCCGTGGACGAAGGCGAGCGCGCGCAACTGGCGGCATCACTCGGTTTTACCGACTATCCGGCGCTGCTGGCCGTGCTGGCGTGCCACCGCGAGTTTGTCGCGCAGCAGTTCGACCAGATCTTCGCTCGCAAGCGTGGCAACGCGGCCGCGCCGGCCGGCACGGGCGACCCAGCGCTTGGCAAGGTTGGCGGCACGGCGTGGGAGGAGGCTGCCACTTGGATCTGGAGCAGTGCACTTGCCGATGAGGCGGCCGACGATGAGTTGCGCGTCCGGCTTGCCTCGCTGGGGTTTAACGACCCGCCAGCCATCCTGTCGCGATTGCACGCGGTCTGGCAGTCCGCGCGCTATGCCAGCCTGCCGGAGCGTCATCGGGCGCGTTTCGACACGCTTGTGCTGCGCGCATTGGAGGCGGCGCCGACGCATTGCCATGAAAGGGTCGATGCGACGCTGCTGCGCTTTCTCGATCTACTCGAGGCGGTCGCGCGGCGTGGTTCGTACCTGGCGCTGCTGGTTGAGTATCCGGCTGCGCTGGCACGCGTGTTCGCCGTGCTTGGCGAGTCGCGTTGGGCCGCCGGTTATCTGATCCGCCATCCGCAGGTACTTGACGAGTTGCTCGACGACGAGGCGCTGGCCAGCCCGTTCGACTGGACCGAGTTCAAGCGGATGCTGCTCGCCCGGCTTGCCGAGGCAGACGGCGCTGAGCACCAGATGGATCTGCTGCGTCACGCGCACCAGGCCGAGGTGTTCCGGATCCTACTGCTGGATCTCGGCGGTCATCTATCGGTCGAGCATATCAGCGACCGGTTGTCGGAACTGGCCGACGCGATCCTGGATGTGACGCTGCAGACCGTATGGCCGCAGTTGGCCCGCCGTCATTGCGACGTGCCGCGCTTCTCGATCATGGCGTACGGCAAGCTCGGCGGCAAAGAGCTGGGTTATGCGTCGGACCTGGACATCATCTTTCTGTACGACGATCCGGACGAGCGTGCCGCAGAGGTCTATGCGCTGTTCGCACGACGGCTGATCACGTGGCTGACCCTGTCTACTGGCGCTGGCACGCTGTTCGACGTGGACTTGAGGCTCAGGCCGAACGGCGAGGCCGGGCTGTTGGTCACGAGCCTCAACGCCTTTCGGCGGTACCAATTGCGCGAGGGGGACGCGGCTAACACCGCGTGGGTATGGGAGCACCAGGCGTTGTCACGCGCGCGCTTCTGCGCCGGGGATGCGGCCATCGGCGCGCAGTTCGACGCGATCCGTGACCAGGTGCTCGCTCAGCCGCGCGATGCGCGGGCGCTGGCCACGGAGATCGTGGCGATGCGACAAAAGGTGGCCGAAGGCCATCCCAATCCCACGGCGCTGTTCGATCTAAAGCACGATCGCGGCGGCATGGTCGATATCGAATTCATCGTCCAGTACTGGGTGCTGTTGCATGCCGGCGCGCATTCAGCGCTGCGGCGCAACACCGGCAACATCGCATTGCTGCGCGAGGCGGCCCGCATCGGGCTGATGTCCGAGACACAGGCGGAGCAGGTCGGCGGCGCCTATCGAGCCTATCGCAAGCGACAGCATGCGCTGCGGCTCGATGGCATGGACAAGGCGCGTGTGCCGCCCGAACGCGTGCAGGCCGAGCGCGACGCGGTCATGCGGCTATGGGAGCAGGTCTTCGGTGTGTGAAGACGCTTCAAGCAGCCAGCATTTCCTTCGCGTGCTTGCGTGTGGTGGCCGTAATCTCAACGCCCCCGAGCATGCGCGCGACCTCCTCGACGCGGCTGGCGCGATCCAGCGCGGTCACTTCGCTGAGCGTTGCGCCTTGCGCATCGGTGGACTTGGCCACGCTGAAGTGGTGCTCGCCGCGGGCGGCGACCTGCGGCAGGTGGGTCACGCACAACACTTGCCGGATCTGGCCGAGTTGGTGCAGCAGTCGTCCAACGACTTCCGCGACGGCGCCGCCGATGCCGCTGTCGACTTCGTCAAAGATCAGCGTTGGCGTTGGGCTCGCAGTGCTCGCAATTACCGACAGCGCGAGGCTGATGCGTGCCAACTCGCCTCCGGACGCCACTTTCGCTAGCGGTCGCAACGGCACACCGGCGTGGCCGGCCACGCGGAACTCGACCTGCTCGAGCCCATGCTGGCCGCCTTCGGGCAATGGCTCCAACGCGACGTCGAACCGCCCGCCGGCCATCGACAAGTCCTGCATCCCGGTGGTCACCGCGCTGCTCAGCGCCTTGGCCGCCTTGGCGCGGGCCTTGGAGAGTCGCTCCGCCAGCGCCATGTAGGCTTGCTTCGCGCGCGCCTGCGCGGCGTGCAACGCGTCGATGTCGGTCGCCGCATCCAGCGCTTGCAATTGGGCGCGTCGTGCTAGCAACTCGTCGGGCAGTGCATCCGGTTGCATCCTGAATTTGCGCGCAGTTGAATGCAATGCATCGAGCCGGGCTTCGACCTGCGCGAGCCGCGCCGGGTCCAGCTCGAGTCGCTGCGCATAGTGGGTTAGCGAGTAGGCCGCTTCTTGCAGTTGAATTTCGGCCGGCTCTAGCGCGGCCAACGCGTCGCCGAGCGTGCTGTCGATCTCGGCCAGGCCGCGCAGTTTCGCGATAAGGGTACCCAGTTGCGTGATCATGGCCTCGTCCGACTCGGACAAGGCACCTAGCGCCGCCTGCACACCGTCGATTAGGTTCGCCGCGTGGGACAGCCGGCGGTGCTCGGCACTGATCTCATCCCATTCGCCGGGTTGTGGCGCCAGCTTCTCAAGCTCTGACAATTGCCACACTAGCCGCTCGCGCTCGAATTGCATCTCGCGCTCGCGCGCTTGCGCGGCCTGCACGGCTGCCGCCGCGTCGCGCCAGCCACGCCACGCCCGCGCGACGTCCGTGGCCAGCGTCGTCAGGCCCGCGTGCGCATCGAACAGCTCGCGCTGCGCGTCGCCGCGCATCAGCAACTGGTGGGCGTGCTGGCCATGGATGTCCACCAGCATTTCGCCGATGTCCCGCAACTGGCCCAGCGTAGCGGCCGTGCCGTTGATGAATGCACGCGAACGGCCGTTGGCGTCAATCACGCGGCGCAGCACCACGTGCCCACTGCCGTCGTCAAACGCATGCTCGGCCAGCCACCGCGCGGCGCCCTCATGCGCGTCGAACTCTGCGGTGATATCTGCACGGCTCTGGCCAGTGCGGACCACTGTCGCGTCGGCTCGCGCGCCGAGCGCCAGCGCCAACGCGTCGATCAGAATGGATTTGCCGGCGCCGGTTTCGCCGGAAAAAACGGTAAAGCCACGCTCGAGCTCGATGTCGAGCGAGGCGACGATGACAAAATCCCGGATCGACAAATGACGCAGCATAGGCGAACGAAAGCGGTCGTCGTGAAAGGCGGATTGGTTGGGTTGGCAACGATTGAGCTGGCGTGCGGCGACGGGCGCTGGCTTAGCCGGGCTCGTCCGCGCCGAGCGACGAGTGCTCATTCCAGTGCAGCTTCTTGCGCAAGGTCCGGTAATAACTGTAGCCAACCGGATGCAGGAACGGCACCGTGTGCTTGGAGCGCCACACCTCGATCGTATCCTTGAGGTGCAACGCGGTGAATGACTGCATATCGAAATTCACGTTGACGTCGCGCCCGCCGATGATCTGAATCGTAATCCGGCACGTATCGGGCAAAACGATTGGCCGGTTTGACAACGCGTGTGGCGCGATCGGCACTAGCACGATCCCTTGCAATTGCGGATGCAGCAACGGGCCGTTAGACGAGAGCGCGTATGCGGTGGAACCGGTTGGCGTGGCCACGATCAGCCCGTCCGAGCGTTGGTCCGACATGAAGTGGCCATCGACCGACACGCGTAGCTCTGCCATCCCGGAGAAGCCGCTGCGGTTCACGACGACGTCGTTCAGCGCCTGCGCGTGGTAGATCGGCTCGCCGTTGCGCATGATGCGGGCCTCCAGCAACGAGCGCTCCTCGCGCTCATGGCTGCCTGACAGCATGTGCGGCACCAATTGCTTCATGTCGGCGATCGCGATATCGGTGATGAAGCCGAGTCGGCCATGGTTGACACCGATGAGCGGGGTATGGTAAGGCGCGAGTTGCCGGCCGATACCCAGCATTGTGCCGTCGCCGCCGAGCACGACGGCGACGTCAGCGCGCGCGCCGATCTGCGCCGGCGTGAGCGCCGGATAGGCGTGCAAATTGTTTTCGCGCGCCGTGTCGGCTTCGAACACGATCTGAAAGCCGCGTTGCGTCAGGCAACCGGCGAGCGCGGCAAGCGGCTCGCCGATGCCAGGCGTGTTGTTGCGGCCGATCAGCGCAACGGTCTTAAATTGGCCCATTTCCATGCCCGCATTACACCATAGGTATCTGACAAACTGTATGCCTTCGTGTTTTGGCTCGCACGTGCGCGTCGGATCGATGCCAATCCTCGCCGCGCGCAGATTTAAGCTAGAATTTTCACCATGCTAGATCCTCGTGCCCAGACCCTGCTTAAGACGCTGATCGAACGGTATATCGCCGAAGGTCAGCCGGTCGGTTCGCGCACGTTGTCCAAGTATTCAGGCCTCGAACTCAGTCCGGCGACGATCCGCAACGTGATGTCCGACCTCGAGGAGCTTGGGCTTGTCGCCAGTCCTCATACGTCGGCCGGGCGGATTCCGACGCCACGCGGCTACCGGTTGTTCGTCGACACGATGCTGACCGTGCAGCCCGACGCGCAGGAAGCCGAGGTCAAGCTCGCGGTGCAAGACAAGCTCAAGCCGGGCGAGACGCAGAAGGTCGTCGCGGCAGCGGCCAGCGTGCTGTCCAACCTGTCGCAGTTCGCCGGCGTCGTGCTCACGCCGCGGCGCAGCCACGTGTTTAAGCAGATCGAGTTTATGCGGCTGTCCGACAAGCGGATCTTGCTGATCATCGTCACCCCCGAAGGTGACGTGCAGAACCGAATCATGGCGACTCAGCGCGACTATTCGCCGTCGCAGCTAACCGAGGCCTCCAACTATATCAACGCGCATTATGCGGGCTTGTCGTTCGATGAGGTGCGACGCCGACTGCGCGAGGAAATCGATGCGCTGCGCGGCGACATGATGCAGCTGATGCAGGCCGCCGTCACCGCTAGCACGGAAACCGACGACGAATCCGACAACGTCCTGATCTCGGGTGAACGGAACCTGCTTGAAGTAGCCGATCTGTCGTCCGACATGGCGCGCCTGCGCAAGCTGTTCGATGTCTTTGACCAGAAGACGAGCCTGCTCCAGTTGCTCGACGTATCGAGCCATGCGCAGGGCGTGCAGATCTTCATCGGTGGAGAATCCACGCTCGTGCCGATCGAGGAAATGAGCGTCGTGACCGCGCCGTATGAGGTCGATGGCAAAATCGTCGGCACGCTCGGCGTGATTGGTCCGACCCGCATGGCGTACAACCGTGTGATTCCAATCGTCGATATCACGGCCCGTCTCCTGTCGTTCGCGCTGTCTCAGCATTGACGCGAACCTGCGGGTACATCCTGCGCTGATTCAGCGTGGCGCACCACTCTCCGGATGGCCATCATCCGCACCACCGCGGCAAGCGCCGAGCGGCCGTTATAATCGGATAACAAGTGCACCATGGCGGTGCTCAACGGATCCTCTCATGCATTTTGATCTTGAGTTGCCATCGCAGCCGAGCGCATCGCACCGGGTCGGTGTGCTGCTGATCAACCTTGGCACCCCCACTGCACCGACGCCGCGCGCGGTGCGGCGCTACTTGGCCGAGTTTCTATCCGACCCGCGCGTCGTCGAGATTCCTGCGCCGCTCTGGCAGATCATTCTGCGTGCGCTGATCCTGCCGCTGCGCGGCCGCGCGTCAGCGCGCAAGTACACGGCAATCTGGGAGGCGGAGGGCTCACCGCTGCGCGTGCACACCGAGCGGCAGGTTGACGGCCTGAGGCAGCGGCTGGCGGCGGGCCGTTGCGCTGTGCTCGTCGATTATGCCATGCGCTACGGCTCACCCAGCATCGGCAATGTGCTGAATCAGCTCAAGCGTGCCGGCGCCGAGCGGGTGCTATTGGTGCCGCTGTATCCGCAGTATTCAGCCTCGACCAGCGCCAGTGCATTCGATGCGGCGTTCTGCGCGCTGGCGCGCATGCGCAACCAACTGGAGATCCGCACGATCAAGCATTATGCGGACCATCCCGCCTATATCGAGGCGCTGGCGTCTCAGGTGCTGCGCTATTGGCAGCAGCACGGCCGGCCCGATTTTGCGGCCGGCGATCGGCTGTTGCTAAGCTTTCATGGCGTGCCCAAGCGCACGTTGGATTTGGGCGATCCCTATGCCGAGCAATGCCGGCAAACCGCGACGTTGCTGGCTCATGCACTCGGATTGACCGAGGTTGAATGCCGGCTCACGTTCCAGTCGCGATTCGGACGCGCGCAATGGCTGCAACCTTATACCGCACCGACGCTGCAGGAGTTGGGCGCGGCCGGGGCCGGTCGGGTCGACGTGTTCTGCCCGGGCTTCACGTCCGATTGCCTCGAGACGCTCGAGGAAATTGGCATCGAGGGTCGCGATACGTTCTTGCGGGCGGGGGGGCGCGAGTTCCATCGGATTCCCTGTGTTAATGACGCGCAACCGTGGATTCGAGCGCTGGCCGAGATCGTCGTCACCCATCTGCAAGGGTGGCCGACTGCGGCATCGCAACAGGGCACGGCAGGGACATCCGCGTGAGTGACCGATGAAGTTGCAGATTTCAACTGATCCTCACGCGCGGCTGCGCATCGACAAGTGGCTGTGGGCGGCGCGGTTTTTCAAGACCCGCTCACTGGCGGCCGACGCACTTAGTAAGGGCCGGGTGTGCATCGGCGGCGAGTCGGTGAAGGCGGCTAAGGAGGTGCGCGTCGGCGACATTGTGCAAATCGACATCGAGCGCATCGTATGGGAAGTGCAGGTGCGCGGCGTATGTGAGGTGCGCGGCCCGGCGGCGATCGCGCAGACGCTATACGAGGAGACGCCGGCCGGCAACGCGCGGCGGCTGGCCGAGCTGGAGCGGCGCAGGACCTTCCGGGAGCCGGCTGCGACGCTTCACGGGCGGCCGACGAAGCGCGATCGGCGCATCATTGACAAGCTGTCTGGTGCGGATTGAACAGTGACTCGAACGTCGCGTGGACGCCGCCGTACTCGGTCGTAGACTCGGTGACGGCACCGGACAGGCAAATGGCGGTGGTTCCCGCGATCAATACCACGGCGACCACTCCAATGGCAAAGGTCAGTTTCATGGCACGGGCGGAAACGGGCATTTGGCTGGGCGGTGGCGAGTGCTGTTGACGAAATTCAGGGTAAATGCGTCTTGGAGCGCCTTATAGCGAAGTGTAGGTCAGCGCCGGCGGGCGCTCAATCTATTTGCGACGCAATAGACGGAAAATCGTGTCAACCATACGTAAATCGCGTAACCCATGCGGGAAATGGGGTAACGGCATATTGCCACGCCACGCGTGCCACGCCATACGGCGCTGCGCTGCGACTTTTTGCAGCGCACTATTGAAAAGGTCTGCGTTGACCCCATGTCGATTGCGCAACCGCGGCTTCCCGCGCCCTAGCGCCCGTCGGGGCGGCCGAGGGCGGGAAGAGCCGAATCGAACCATTGACTGAAATTGACCACGGCCATCATGGAAGAGAAGCAAGCAAGCCAGAATCGCCCCGCATCGGATACTGAACCCACCGGCAACGGCACGCAAATGGCGCAGGACGCACCGGTGCAATCGGCCGAGGCTCAGCGCGAGGTCGCCGCGGCGGCACAGCCGGGCGCCGACAATGGGCAATTGGACGAGGCCAATGCCGCCGCTGAGGCCAACGCCCTCGAGCAAGCGCATGCCAAGATCGCCGAGTTGCAAGAGAGTTTTTTGCGCGCCTGCGCGGAAACCGAGAACGTACGGCGGCGCGCGCAGGATGACGTCGCCAAGGCGCACAAGTTCGCGATCGAAAGTTTTGCCGAACACCTGCTGCCGGTCGTCGATAGCCTGGAGGCTGCGCTGGCGGACAACGCTGGCGACTTGGCGAAGGTGCGTGAGGGCGTTGAGTTGACGTTGCGTCAATTGTCGAGCGCGCTGGAGAAGGGGCGTGTCGTGCAGATCAATCCGGTCGGCGAGAAATTCGACCCGCACCGGCACCAGGCGATTTCGATGGTGCCGGCCGAGCAGGAGGCCAACACTGTCGTCAGCGTGTTGCAAAAAGGCTACGTGATCGCCGACCGTGTGCTGCGTCCGGCGTTGGTTACCGTGGCTGCCCCCAAGTGAGCGCGGCCGGCGTCTTGCCACGGCAAAGCCCGCATGCACGCCAGGGTATTGAAATCGGCGCTGTTGTACCCACGTTGTGGGCAGACGTGAATGAATGACCGCGTGCTGCGCGGGTCTAGCTAGATCAAAGCCAGGAGATTAGTAAAAATGGGCAAGATTATCGGGATCGACCTCGGTACCACGAATTCGTGCGTGGCGCTGATGGAAGGCAACCAGGTGCGGGTGATTGAGAATTCGGAAGGTGCACGCACGACGCCTTCGATCATCGCGTATATGGACGATGGCGAGATTCTGGTCGGCGCGCCGGCCAAACGTCAGTCCGTGACGAACCCAAAGAACACGCTGTTTGCCGTCAAGCGGCTGATCGGCCGTCGCTTTGAAGAGAAGGAAGTGCAGAAGGACATTGGCCTAATGCCTTACCAGATCATCAAGGCGGACAATGGCGACGCGTGGGTGCAGGTGCGTGACAAGAAGCTCGCACCGCCGCAGATTTCCGCCGAAGTGCTGCGCAAGATGAAGAAGACGGCCGAGGATTACCTGGGCGAGCCGGTGACTGAAGCGGTGATCACCGTGCCGGCGTACTTCAACGACAGCCAGCGGCAAGCCACGAAGGATGCGGGCCGCATCGCCGGCCTGGACGTGAAGCGGATCATCAACGAGCCGACTGCCGCGGCGCTCGCATTCGGACTGGACAAATCCGAGAAGGGAGATCGCAAGATCGCGGTCTATGACTTGGGCGGTGGCACGTTCGACATCTCGATCATTGAGATCGCGGACGTGGACGGCGAAATGCAATTCGAGGTGTTGTCGACCAACGGCGACACGTTCCTTGGTGGCGAGGACTTTGATCAGCGGATCATCGACTACATCATCGGTGAGTTCAAGAAGGAGCAGGGCGTCGATCTGTCCAAGGACGTGCTCGCACTGCAACGGCTGAAGGAAGCGGCCGAGAAGGCCAAGATCGAGCTGTCGAGTTCGGCACAAACCGAGATCAACCTGCCGTATATCACGGCGGATGCGTCCGGCCCGAAGCACTTGAACCTGAAGATCACCCGCGCGAAGCTGGAGGCGCTGGTCGAGGAGCTGATCGAGCGCACGATCGAGCCGTGCCGGATCGCGATCAAGGACGCGGGCGTGAAGGTCAGCGACATCGATGACGTGATCCTAGTGGGCGGCATGACGCGGATGCCGAAGGTGCAAGACAAGGTCAAGGCGTTCTTCGGCAAGGATCCGCGTCGCGACGTGAACCCGGACGAGGCGGTCGCGGTTGGCGCGGCGATCCAGGGCCAGGTACTCTCCGGCGACCGCAAGGATGTGCTGTTGCTGGACGTGACGCCGCTGTCGCTGGGCATCGAGACGCTCGGCGGCGTGATGACCAAGATGATCAACAAGAACACGACGATCCCGACCAAGCACACGCAGGTGTACTCGACGGCCGACGACAACCAGTCGGCGGTGACGATCAAGGTGTTCCAGGGTGAGCGCGAGATGGCGGCTGGCAACAAGCTGCTGGGCGAATTCAACCTGGAAGGCATCCCGCCCGCGCCGCGCGGCGTGCCGCAGATCGAAGTGACGTTCGACATCGACGCGAACGGCATCCTGCATGTGCATGCGCGTGACAAGGGCACTGGCAAAGAGAACAAGATCACGATTAAGGCCAATTCGGGCCTGTCCGAGGCTGAGATCGAGAAGATGGTGAAGGATGCTGAGGCGAACGCCGAGGAGGACCACCGTCTGCGCGAGCTGGCCGACGTGCGCAACCAGGGTGACGCGCTGGTGCATAGCACGAAGAAGGCGCTGTCCGACTACGGCGACAAGATCGACGCGAGCGAGAAGACCGCGATCGAGGCTGCGCTCAAGGAACTGGAGGAAGCGCTGAAGAGCGCGTCCGACAAGGCACAGGTTGAGGCGAAGATCGAGGCGCTGTCGAAGGTGTCGCAAAAGCTCGGCGAGAAGATGTACGCCGACATGCAGGCTCAGGCGGGTGCGGCCGGGGCGGCGCCCGACGCGCAGTCTGCTGCGCCGTCGGGCAAAGCCGAGGACGACGTCGTCGACGCCGACTTCAAGGAAGTGAAGAAGGACTGAGTGAAGCGGCGGTGGCGGCCGGTGGGCGGTGCGCAAGGCGTGCTGCGTCCACCGGACTGGCCACCTGTGTGCCATCGTGCACCGCAGCACGATGGCGAAGACAGCGCGCCTGGCGGGCTTAGCGGCTCTCCGGGCCCATTTTGTTTTGTGGCATTGACTCGATATGGCCAAACGGGACTACTACGACGTGCTGGGTGTCGCCAAAAATGCGTCCGATGACGAAATTAAGAAGGCGTATCGGAAGCTGGCAATGAAGTACCACCCGGACCGCAATCCTGGCAATAAGGAGGCGGAAGAGCGTTTCAAGGAGGCGAAGGAGGCCTACGAGATGCTGTCCGACTCGCAGAAGCGCGCCGCGTACGATCAGTACGGCCATGCGGGCGTGGACCCGAACATGGGCGCCGCCGGTGCACAAGGCTTCGGCGGCTTTGCCGATGCGTTCGGCGACATCTTCGGCGATATCTTTGGGCAAGCCGCGGGTGGTGGCCGGCGTGCCGGTCCGCAGGTGTACCGCGGCGCGGACCTGCGCTACAGCATGGAGATCACGCTGGAGCAGGCTGCGCATGGCTATGAGACGCAAATCCGTGTGCCGAGCTGGGCATCGTGCCAGGTATGCCATGGCTCCGGCGCGAAGCCGGGCACCAAGCCCGAAACGTGCCCGACCTGCCATGGGCAAGGCCAGGTGCGCATGTCGCAGGGTTTTTTCAGCATCCAGCAGGCGTGTCCGAAGTGCCACGGCACTGGGACGTACATTCCGGAGCCGTGCGCCCATTGCCACGGCGTTGGCAAGGTCAAGGAAACCAAGACGCTGGAGGTGAAGATTCCCGCCGGCATCGATAACGGGATGCGGATCCGTTCCGCCGGCAACGGCGAGCCGGGTATCAATGGCGGTCCGAACGGCGATCTGTATGTGGAGATCCACATCAAGCCGCACACGGTCTTCGAGCGTGACGGCGACGACCTGCATTGCCAGATGCCGATCGCATTCACCGCCGCGGCGCTGGGCGGCGAGATCGAGGTGCCGACGCTGGCCGGCAAGGCATCGTTCACCGTGCCAGAGGGCACGCAATCGGGTAAGACGTTCCGTCTGCGCGGCAAGGGCCTCAAGGGCTTGCGCTCAAGTCTGCCGGGCGACCTGTACGTGCACGTGCAGGTGGAGACGCCGGTCAAGCTGACCGATACGCAGCGTGACCTGCTGCGCCAGTTCGAAAAATCGCTGCTCGAAGGGGGTGCGCGGCATAGCCCGCAGAGCAAGGGCTGGTTCGACCGTGTGAAGCGCTTCTTCGATTGACATGATGGCATTTGACGCCGGAGTGGGGCGGGCCGCGGGCGATCCCGGCAACACCCGCGTGTTCGCGTTGCTCGACGACTGTGCGCCCGGCGAGGCGTCGGCCGATGCCCCTGTATGTCGCTCGCGTCTTTATACGGCGTTTTCGCATG
Organism: Mycetohabitans sp. B46; assembly: GCF_037389205.1. Lineage (NCBI taxonomy): Bacteria > Pseudomonadati > Pseudomonadota > Betaproteobacteria > Burkholderiales > Burkholderiaceae > Mycetohabitans > Mycetohabitans sp. B46. The sequence continues at coordinate 155,475 of NZ_JADBGL010000008.1, read as the reverse complement.
AGCGCATTTGCACCGATCCTGGCCGGCTCGATGCGCTGCTCGCCGAAGTCGACGCCGATCTGCGCACGGGTCTGCATGCGCTGTTGCTTGCGGATTATGAATGGGGGGTACGGCTGCAATGCCCGGCCAAGCGGACCGGCGGCGGTGCGCTGCGCATTCTTCTGTTTCGTGAGTTGCGCCGCCTGTTCCCGGAGCAGGTCGCAGCGTGGTTGCAGCAGCAGGACGATGGCCGCGCGGATCCCGGGGTGGCCGGCATCGCGAACGTACGCAGCAGCGTCACGCGTGACGCATTCGACGACGCGATCACGCGCATTCATGCAGCATTGCACGACGGCGATTCCTATCAAGTCAATTATACGTATCGGCTCGCGTTCGAGATGTTCGGCTCGGCGCCTGCGTTGTATCGACGCTTGCGGGCGCGTCAGCCGGTGTCGTTCGGTGCGTTGCTGGCGCTACCCGACGGCACCCATGTGCTGTCGCTGTCGCCCGAACTGTTCGTTGAGCATCGTGGCGGGACGATCGTCGCGCGGCCGATGAAAGGCACGGCGCCGCGGGAGAATGAAGCGCAACTCGACGCGCGGCAAGCGCGGGCGCTGGCCACCGACGACAAGAACCGGGCTGAGAACCTGATGATCGTCGACTTGCTGCGCAACGATCTGGGCAAAATCGCGCGGACCGGCTCGGTTCGCGTGCCTGCACTGTTTGCGGTTGAGCCGTACGCGTCGGTGTGGCAAATGACGTCGACCGTGCATGCGCGCGTGCGTGATGAGATCAGGTTTGCCGACGTGCTGCGGGCGCTTTTTCCGTGTGGCTCGATTACCGGCGCGCCGAAGGTGCGCACGATGGCGTTGATTGAGTCGATTGAGACGACACCACGCGGGTTGTATACCGGCGCGATCGGGTGGCTCGATACGCCTGCCGACGCACACACGCTCGGCGATTTTTGTTTGTCGGTGGCTATTCGCACGCTGGTGCTGGAGCCGCGATCGGCTCCCGACATGGGCGTCGACGTGCGGGCGGGCACGTTCGGGGTGGGCGCCGGCATTGTGCTGGACAGCGTCGCGCATGACGAATATTTCGAATGTGCATTAAAGGCTCGCTTCTTGACCGAGGCGGATCCCGGCTTCCAGTTGTTCGAGACGATGTATGCAACGCGGGATGGCGTGCGGCACGTAGACCTTCATGTCGCCCGTATCGAGCGCAGCGCGCACTATTTTGGCTTCCCGTTCGAGGCCAGCGTGTTTGCGGCGCGGCTCGCAAAGGACTGCGCGGCGCTCACGCCGGGCGGCGCCTATCGGATGCGCGCGACGCTGCGCAAGGACGGGGTGATCGACGTCAGCGCGGCGCCATTGCTCCCGCTTGCGCCCAGTCCGGTGCGCGTGCTGTTGGCTGACGATCACGGCATGGCTGCGCCGGACCCGGATGATCCGTTGCTGCGTCACAAGACCACCTGCCGGAATGCCTATGATCAGGCATGGCGGCTGGCGGAAACCCATCACGCGTTTGACCTGTTGTTTTTCAATCGGCGTGGCGAGTTGACCGAAGGCGGCCGCAGCACGGTATTCGTGCAAATCGACGGCCGCTGGGTCACCCCGCCGCTGGCCAGCGGCGTATTGCCCGGCGTCATGCGCTCGGTGCTGCTCGCGGACCCAGCGTGGCAGGCCATCGAGCGGCCGATCACGCGTGCCGACTTTGAGCGCCGCGATGCGCTCGTGGTCTGCAATGCGCTGCGCGGCGCGATGCCGGCACAGTTGCTTCGCCGCTAGCTTCGCCTTCTTCGCCTGAAGCGACGTCGATTCAGAACGTGTGCTCTGCGGTGGGGAACGTCCGTTCCTTGACTGCGCGCACGTAGGCCTGGACGGCGGCCTCGATCGACGGCTGGCCGACCATGAAATCCTTGACGAACCGAGGCCGTTTGCCAGGGAACACGCCTAGCATGTCATGCAACACCAGTACCTGACCCGAGCAGTCGATTCCGGCACCGATGCCGATGGTCGGAATTGTCAGCGCCGCGGTGACCTGGGACCCCAGCGTAGCAGGAATCGCTTCAAGCACGACCATCTGCGCGCCGGCCTGCTCGATCAACTGGGCGTCCTTTTTCAACTGTTCGGCCGCCAAATCGTTCTTGCCCTGGACCTTGAAGCCGCCGAGCGCGTGCACCGACTGCGGCGTGAGTCCCAGGTGCGCGCAGACCGGCACCGAGCGTTCGACCAGGAAGCGGATCGTCTCGGCAAGCCACGCGCCGCCCTCAAGCTTGACCATCTGCGCGCCCGCCTGCATTAGCTTGACGGCGCTCGAATACGCGTCTGCCGGCGTACCGTAGCTGCCAAACGGCAAATCCGAGATGATCAGCGCATCGCCGCGGCTGCCGCGTGCCACACTGGCAGTATGGTACGCGATATCCGCCACGCTGACCGGCAACGTCGTGGCCTGGCCCTGCAGCACGTTGCCGAGCGAGTCGCCGATGAGGAGCACATCTACACCCGCGCGCTCGAGCAATGCCGCAAAGCTCGCATCGTAGCATGTCAGCACCGCGATTGGCTCGCCGGCCTCGCGCATCTGCTGAAGGCGTGGAACAGTGACGGCGCGACGGCCAGAATCCTGCAAATAGTTCATAACAAATAATCCTAGGAGAGCGTCATCGCGCCGTGCCCTTTACCCATACCGCCTTGCGGCCGCGCATCGATCCGATGTGCTTGACCAGCAAGTCCAGGTCTGCGTCAGATTCTGCCAGATCCAGATGGTCGGTATTGACGCTGAGCAGCGGCGCGTCGTCGTAGTGATAGAAAAATTCGCTGTACGCGTCGCACAATGTGCGCAGGTACGCATCGGTGATATGCGTCTCCATCGGAATCGCGCGCTTCTGGATCCGGGCGAACAGCGTTTCCGGACTGGCCTGAAGGTAGATCACGAGATCTGGCACTGGCCGGGCGAGTGGCACGCGTGCGGCCAGCGCGCGATACAGCGTAAATTCATCGTCAGGCAGCGTCAGGCGGGCAAACAACTCATTTTTCTGCGGCAGAAAGTCTGCGGCGAGCGGCGTGCCGCGCTGCCGCGCATCGGCTATCGCACGCATTTGTGTTTCGCGCTGCAGCAGGAAGTCCAACTGCGCCGGTAACGCGTAGCGCGCGTTGTCGTGATAGAAGCGCTCGAGGAATGGGTTGTCAGTCGCGCGCTCAAGCAGCGTCTGCATGGACCAGCGCGTCGCCAGTTGCGTCGCCAGCGTGGTCTTGCCGACGCCGATTGGCCCCTCGATCACCAAGTAGCCGAGGGGTGTGTACTGCGCCGACGCATGAACGGTCAGCGGTGGCACGGCGGCGGACGGGTTCATCGGCGCGGCCCCGACTTGCCGCCCACGATCGCCGCGGCGATGCGTCGGAACGGACATTGGCAGGTCTCGACCTTTTCGATGCGCTGCGACGCGACGCCAGGCAAGTAACGGTCCGCACGGCCCAGCGCGGGAATCTCGATCGCTGCGTCCAGTTCGAGCAGCGGCACTAGTGCGAACGCCCGCGCGGATAGCCGCGGGTGCGGCACCGTCAGGTCGTGCTCATCGAGTTGCGCGGTGCCGTACAGCAGAATATCGATGTCCAGCGTCCGAGGTGCGTTCCGGTACGGGCGCTCGCGGCCGAAGTGCTGCTCAATGCCGTGGCATAGGGCGAGCAGCTGCCGTGCGGCAAGCGTGGTATCGATCTTCACCACGCAATTGTAGAAGTCGTTGCCACCGGCATCGACCGGGGCGGTGCGGTACAGGCTCGATTTCGCGAGCACGGTGACGGGAGCCTGCTGCGCGAGGCAGACCACGGCGTCCTTCAGCGTCTGGCGTGCGTCGCCAAGGTTCGCGCCCAGGCCAAGATAGGCTACGGTCATGACGTCGACTCCTGCTGCATTCGATGGTCGGCGTGCGCGCAAGCCGCTAGGCGTCGCCGTTGCCGCGTGGTTCGCCGTTGCCACGCGGTTCGCCGTCGGTCGGCGATGCGGCCGGCCGGGCGCCTTCGCCAGGATCCTGGCGGTGGCGCGAGCCGCCACGGCGCCGGCGCTTGCGCGGCGAGCGCTCCTTGTCGCCCTGCGCCAGCAGCGCCTCGCGCGTGTCCGGATCGCCGGCGATGAAATCCGTCCACCATTGACCGACCGACGCGTCCAACTCGCCCGCCTCGCAGCGTAGCAGGAGAAAATCATAACCTGCCCTGAACCGCTGGTGCTCCAGCAGCCTCAATGCGCTGCGGCCGGAGCGCTTCTCCAGCCGGGGTTGCAGCCCCCAGATTTCGCGCATGTCGGCGGTATAGCGCTTCTGGATCGCGAGCTTTTCGGTCTGCTGGTCGAGCACGTCGTCCATGGCTCGATGCAGCGCCGGGATCGAATGCTCGCCGCCGGCCTCGTATTGCTGCCAGCGCAGTTGCATTTCGTGCCACAGCAGCGAGGCGAACAGAAACCCGGGTGAGACCGGCTTGCCCAAGCGCACGCGCTCGTCGGTATGGGTCAGCGCAAGCGTAATGAAACGCTCCCCGCTGGGCTGTTCGAGCACCACGTCCAGCAACGGCAACAGCCCATGGTGCAGGCCCAGCGCGCGCAACTGCTTCAGGCAGCCGAGCGCGTGCCCGGACAGCAGCAGCTTGAGCATCTCGTCGAATAGCCGGGCCGCCGGCACGTTGTTGATCAGATCCGCCAGTTCGGCGATCGGCGCGTGCGTCGACGATTCGATCGTGAAGCCTAGCTTGGCCGCGAAACGCACGACACGCAGCATCCTGACCGGATCCTCGCGAAAGCGGGTGGCTGGCTCGCCGATCATTCGCAGCACGCCGGCGCGAACGTCGTCCATACCGCGATGGTAGTCGAGCACGGTCTGCGTCGCCGGATCGTAGTACATCGCGTTGACGGTGAAGTCGCGCCGCGTCGCGTCCTCGTGCTGCTCGCCCCAAACATTGTCGCGCAGCACGCGTCCGCTCGCGTCCACCGCATGCGTGCGCCGGTCCAGCTCGCCGCGCCGCAGCTTGCGCGGTGGCGCGGCCGGTGCGCTGTGCGCGGATTCGGCGTCAGCGGGCGCCGCATCCATCAGCGCGCGAAACGTCGACACTTCGATGATCTCCTGTCCGAACTGGACGTGGACGATCTGAAAACGCCGGCCGATTAACCGGGCGCGGCGGAACAGCTTGACGACCTCGTCCGGCGTGGCGTCCGTAGCGACATCAAAATCCTTCGGCGCGATATTGAGCAGCAGGTCGCGCACCGCGCCGCCGACGATGAATGCGCGGAAACCGGCTTGTTGCAGCGTGTCGGTGACGCGGATGGCATGGCGCGAGATCAGCGCCGGATCGATACGATGGATGTCGGCTGGCACGATCACCGGTACTTGGGCTTCGCCACCGGCAGCAAGATGGCTGCCGGCATGGCCGCCAGCGGCTAAGGCGTTGCGGCGTGGCGTGCGGCGTGCTGGCTTGCGTGACGCCAGCCTAGCGTCCTGCGCGGCCCGCGCGTCAGCTGGTGCGTTGCGCTGCTCGTCGCGCGTCGCGTTGCGTCGACGGCCGGTCGGGGCGATGCCCGGGTTGGCATGGGCGCCGCTTCGATCGGTGTCGGCGCCGTGCGCCGTGTCGGCCGGCGGGGTGGCATCGCCGCTACGCGAGCCGAACAACTTGCGGATGAATTTTGTAATCACGTCGATTGGAACAGTTCAAGGATGCGCCAACCACGAGCCAGCGCATAGTCACGCAGCTTCTCGTCCGGATTGGTCGCCACCGGGACGGTGACTTTTTCGAGCAGCGGGATGTCGTTGTGCGAGTCGCTATAGAAGTAGCTGTTTGCAAAGCTTGTCCAGTCGCAGCCGAGTGAATCCAGCCACGCCTGCACGCGTACGATCTTGCCCTCGCGGTAGCTCGGCACGCCCATCGGCTTGCCCGTGTACGGGCTATCGGGATGCCCGTCCGTCGTCTCCACTTCGCACGCGATTAACGTCTCGATGCCAAATGCTTGCGCGATCGGTGCGGTGATGAATGCGTTGGTCGCCGTCACGATGCAGCACAGGTCTCCCGCTTCCTGGTGCTCGCGCACCAATGCGCGAGCGGCGGGCAGGATTCGCGGATTGATGACCTCGTGCATGAATAGCTCATGCCAGTCGTCCAGTTGCCGCCGCGAGTATTTGGCCAGCGGAGTGAGCATTGCGCGTAGGTACGCATGGATATCGAGCTTGCCTGCCTGGTAGTCAGCGTAGAAGCGGTCGTTTTCGCGCGAGAAGCTGTCGGCATCGACAATGCCGAGCTTGACCATGAAGCGTCCCCACTCGTGGTCGCTATCGGTGGGGATCAGCGTATGGTCCAGGTCGAACAGGGCGAGATTGCGTGCGGTTTTCGTCATGAAGCGCATTTTACTTGAAGCTGTCCGCCAGCATCGCACGCAGCAGCGGCAGCGTGACCGCGCGCTTGTGCTCGAGGGCGAAACGGTCGAGCTTGTCCAATACGCGCATCAGGCTGGGCATGTCGCGGCGGTAGTGCGTGAGCAGCCATGTCGGTACGTCGTCGGCGAGCGTCAGGCCGCGTTCGCGTGCGGCCTGCTTGAGCACGGCTGCCTTGCCCTCGTCGGCCAGCGCGCCGAGATGGAACACCAGGCCCCAGCCCAGGCGCGTGCGCAAATCCTCGCGCACGGCCAGATGCAGCGGCGCGGCATTGCCGGTGGCCACTAGCGCGCTGCCGGGGCTGGCGCGCACCTCATTGAACAGGTTGAACAGCGCGATCTGTTGTGCATCGGCGAGCTGGTCGACATCGTCAACCGCATAAATCGCGACACGCGGATCGTAGCCGAACGCCGACAGCGGGCTGGGTGGCGCGACAAAGCGCGCGCGGCCGCTGGATGCGCCGGCCACCAGCGCCTGCAGCAGGTGGCTGCGCCCGCTCCCGGCGTCCCCCCATACGTAGAACGTGCGATCCGCGACCGGTCCGGCCGCGAGAGCGGCGTCCAGGCCGGCGAGACGGGCGACCAATTCAGCATGGGCGCCGGCGAAGAAGTTCTCGAATGTCTTCGGCGGCGGCGTGCCCAGATCGAGTGTCAGTTGACGGTGGGAAGCAGACGAGGTCAGCACGGGTGGCAAGGTCCAGGAATGCGGTTTTGACGAGATCGTGCGGTCGGCACACTCGCATCGGGTAAAATTGCAATTTTACCGACCTTCCCGCGAGCTTCTCGCGCTCTCGCCATGAATCAACCGAAATCCACTCCCGGCACGCAGGCGCCGGGCCTGTCCTACCGTGACGCGGGCGTCGACATCGACGCAGGAGACGCGCTCATTGACCGCATCAAGCCGTTCGCGAAAAAGACGATGCGCGACGGCGTGCTGGCGGGCATCGGTGGATTCGGCGCGCTGTTTGAGGTACCGAAGAAATACCGCGAGCCGGTGCTGGTCTCCGGCACCGACGGCGTGGGCACGAAGCTCAAGCTCGCGTTCCATTTGAACCGGCATGATACGGTCGGGCAGGATCTGGTGGCCATGAGCGTCAACGACATTCTCGTGCAAGGCGCCGAGCCGCTGTTCTTCCTCGACTATTTCGCCTGCGGCAAGCTCGACGTCGAGACAGCGGCGAGCGTGGTCAAGGGGATTGCCGCCGGGTGCGAGCTGGCGGGCTGCGCGCTGATTGGTGGCGAGACGGCCGAGATGCCAGGGATGTATCCGGACGGCGAATATGACCTGGCCGGATTCGCGGTCGGGGCAGTCGAAAAAAGCCAGATCATCGACGGCAGCACGATCGGCGCTGGCGATGTGGTGCTGGGCCTGGCCTCCAGCGGCATCCACTCGAACGGCTATTCGCTGGTGCGCAAGATCATCGAGCGCGCGGCGCCGGACCTGCACGCCGATTTCGACGGCCGTTCGCTGGCCGATGCGCTGATGGCGCCCACGCGCATCTACGTGAAGCCCATGCTCGAGTTGATGCGGCAACTTCCGGTCAAGGGTATCGCCCATATCACAGGGGGTGGGCTTGTCGAGAACGTGCCGCGCGTGCTGCCCGAGCAGTTGTGCGCGGAACTGGACCACCGCGCATGGCCGTTGCCGCCCCTGTTCACGTGGTTGCAGCAGCACGGTGGTGTGGTCGACGCGGAGATGCACCGCGTTTTCAACTGCGGGATCGGGATGGTGGTCATCGTCGCGGCCGAGCATGCGCAGGCGGCTGCCGGCGTGCTGTCGGCTGCCGGCGAGCAAGTGTGGACGCTCGGCACGGTGCGCGAGCGTCACGCCGGCGACGCACAGACGATCGTGGTTTGACGTCACGCACGCAGACGTGAGCCGCGCGCGGGGGTGTAACGCCGCGTGCTGCAGCGTCGCGTTCGGTGGTGCCGTCGTGGCGCCGGCGCACCGATTGCGGCATCGGCTACGTCGGTGTCCATAGGCGCCGCACCGCGTCGACGGCACGCGGAACGGCGTCGGTGCCGACGCAGTCCACGACGATCCGCTCGGGCATCGAGCGCAACCATGTCAACTGCCGCTTGCAAAGCTGGCGTGTTGCGAAGATGCCCTTGTCGCGCATCGTTGCGTAATCGTATTCACCGTCCAGGTACGCCCACACCTGTCGGTATCCGACGCAGCGCATCGACGGCAATTCGGGGTGTAGGTCGCCGCGCGCGCGCAATTGCTGCACCTCGTCGATCAAGCCGGCGTCCAGCATCGCGTCGAAGCGCTGTGCGATGCGCGCGTGCAGCACCGACCGGTCGGAGGGCTCCAGCGAAACGGCAGCAAAGTGGGGCGACGGCGGCGGGTCGGCGTGCATCGTACACGCATCGACGTCTCTCTCGCGCGCATCGACGTCGCCTGCGGCCTGGCGCCCGGCGCTTTGACCGGCGGCCGGGTTGAGCCTCGGGCGCAGCAGCGTGGACATCGGCTGTCCGGTCAGCCGCCAGACCTCCAGCGCACGCTGGATCCGCTGTGAATCGTTGGGCGCGATCCGCGCCGCCGATACGGGGTCAATTTGCGCCAATTTCGCGTGCAGTGCCGGCCAGCCTTCGCGCGCCGCATCCTGCTCGAGCGCGGCGCGGATCGACGCGTTGGCGCTTGGCAATTCGTTCAAGCCCTCGACTAGCGCCTTGTAGTACAACATGGTTCCACCCACTAGCAATGGCCGCTTGCCGCGCGCAATGATTTGGGCGCACAGGCGCAGCGCGTCAGTGCGGAACTGAGCGGCCGAGTAGGCGTCGAGCGGGTCGATGATGTCGATCAGATGATGGGGCACCGCGGCGCGTTCGGTCGCGGTGGGTTTGGCGGTCCCAATGTCCATTTGCCGGTAGACGAGGGCCGAATCGACGCTGACGATCTCGACCGGGGCATGGCGCGCAAGCGCGAGCGCGGTAGCGGTCTTACCGGACGCGGTCGGCCCGAGCAGGCATGCGATGACGGGGTTGGATGGCACGGCGCGACTATTGGCCCCGCATGAACAACCGGTCCAGCTCGCTGAGCGTAAGCTGGAACCAGGTCGGACGACCATGATTGCATTGATCGGCGCGCTCGGTGGCTTCCATTTGCCGCAACAGCGCGTTCATCTCATCGATACTCAGGCGCCGGTTCGCGCGCACCGCATGGTGGCACGCCAGTGTGCCGAGCAACTCGTGCTGGTGCTCGGTCAGCACCCGCGAGCCGCCGTACGCGTGCAAGTCCGCGAGCACCGCGCGCGCCAGCGAGACCAGGTCGGCATCCTTGAGCAGCGCGGGCACCGCACGGATGGCCAGCGTGGTGGGAGACAGCGAAGCAATGTCAAAGCCTAATGCATCGAGCGTTTCGCGTTCCTCGCCGGCCACGCCGATCTCGACCGCATCGGCTGGCATCGTCACCGGGATCAGCAGCGGTTGCACGGCGATGCGCCGCTGAGCGAGCGCGTGCTTGAATTGCTCGTACAGAATGCGTTCATGGGCTGCGTGCATGTCAACCAGCACCAGTCCGCGCGTGTTCTGCGCCAGCACATAGATGCCGTGCAACTGGCCGAGCGCGAATCCCAGCGGATGCTCGTCAAGCGGCTGTGCCGGCGCCGTCGCGGGCCCGTTAGCGGCAGACGCGGGATGGACTTCGTTGTTGTTGACGGAGGCGGGATGGGCCTCGTTGGTAGCGCACGGGCCGGGCTGCGTGCTTTCGGTGTCTATCGGCGACGATGCCTGGTCCGCGGTCGAGCCGGGTGCCGGCGAAGGTGCGGCAGAGGCGTCATCGTGCGTGGGCAACGCAGGGGTTGCGGCCGGATCGCGCCGGCCGAACAACGCATCGTAGACCGCCAGCGGTTGGGCCACCGGTAGCACGCCCTGACGCATCCGCGTATGCGATATCCAGCTCGAGGATCCCGGTGTCGTGGCGGGCCCGCCACGGCGAAGCCTGGCGGATTGCCCGCCGCCCTGTGGCGGCGCCACGCCGGACAACGCCGCCGACATAGCACTGGATCCGGCCAGTGAGCCTGCGCCCACACCGCCGCTCGCTTCGGCTCCCGGGCCCGCCGTATCCGGCACAGCAGGTGTCAGATGCGCCGCGTGGCCTGCCGCGGTCGTGTCGGGCGAGGCGCCGGCGTGCCGGGCCAGTGCACGCTGGACCGCATGGAAGACGAACTGATGGATCGAGCGCGAGTCACGAAAGCGTACCTCGATCTTGGACGGGTGGACGTTGACGTCGACGCCCTCGGGCGGCAGGTCGAGAAACAGCACGTAAGCTGGATAGCGGTCGCCGTGCAGCACATCCTCGTAGGCGGCACGCACCGCATGGGTGAGCAACTTGTCCCGCACGAAACGGCCATTGACGAAGAAATACTGCTGATCGGCGCGGCCGCGGCTGGCGGTCGGCAGCCCGGCAAAGCCATAGATCGCGATCGGGCCGGCCACCTCCTCGAGCGGCAGATGCGACGTCGCAAACGCCTCGCCCAGGATTTTCGCGGTACGCGCGGCGGCGCTGGCCGCGTTCCAGTGCTCGATGGCGCGGCCGTTGTGCAGCACCGAGAAGGCGACATCCGGGCGCGACAGCGCGGCGCGGCGAATCACGTCCAGGCAGTGTCCGAGTTCGGTCTGTTCACTCTTGAGAAATTTGCGGCGCGCGGGGGTGCTGAAATACAGATCGCGTACCTCGATCGTGGTGCCCACGCCGCCGGCAGCCGGTGATAGTGCACCGGTCTGCGCATCGATGCGGGTGGCGTGCGGCGCGTCGGCGGTGCGGCTCGTGATGCTGGTCTGCGCGACCGCTGCGATCGACGCGAGCGCCTCGCCACGGAAGCCCAATGTGCAGACGCTTTCAAGCTCCGCTAGCGAGCGGATCTTGCTGGTGGCGTGGCGCAGCAGCGCCAGCGGCAATTCGTCGGCCGTGATGCCGCAGCCGTCGTCCGCGATCATGATGCGCTTCACGCCGCCTTCATCCAGCGTAATGCGCAACGCCGTCGCGCCGGCGTCCAGCGCATTCTCGATCAACTCCTTGACGACCGATGCCGGCCGCTCGACGACCTCGCCCGCCGCGATTTGGCTGATCAACTGATCCGGCAGCGGCTGGATGGCGCGCGTCGGCCTGCCGCGCCGCTGCATGGCAGGCCCGTCGGTGGGGGCCGGATCAGCAGCGGGGGCTGGATCTGTGGCAGAGGCCGGATCAGCAGCGGAAGCCGGATCTGTGGCGGGGGTTGGATCTGCGGCGGAGGCCGGATCTGTGGCGAGGGTTGGATCTGCGGCGGGGGCCGGATCGGCGACAGGGGGCGACGGCGTCGCCGGTGGCGATTCGCCGTCAACGGGTGGGCGCGCCGTGTCGGACATGCTCGGCTCAATGGATTGTGACATTCATCTATTATAGCGAGGCGCCGCTGCTCGGTCGTGACGGGGTGGAGTGCGCTGGCGAGCGGACGGTTTCATCGGAGCAGACCGAGTATTCCGGTATCATCCACGCCAATTTTTGTGGTTTCAAGGATGCCTTTTGGATACCTTCCTGCAATTTCTCAGCCTAGTTCTGCATATCGACAAGTTTCTGGGCGACTTCATCCAGCAGTACGGCGCTTGGGTGTACGTCATGCTGTTCCTCATTGTGTTCTGCGAAACCGGTTTGGTCGTGTTGCCGTTCCTGCCGGGCGATTCGCTGCTGTTCATCGGCGGTGCGTTCAGTGCGTCCGGCTCACTGGACCTGCTATTGCTGAACGTGCTGTTGCTGGCGGCGGCAATCGGCGGAAACACAGTGAATTATTTGCTCGGCGGCTATATCGGGCCGAAAGTCTTCGATGCGCACTGGAAGTTTGGCGAACGCTTCCTGGATCGGGCCGCGCTGATGAAAACGCATCAATTCTATGAGCGCCACGGCGGCAAGACGATCGTGCTCGCGCGCTTCGTACCGGTAGTGCGCACGTTTGCACCGTTCGTGGCCGGCGTATCCGGCATGAGCATGATGCGCTTTCAGCTATACAACGTGCTGGGCGCGTTGTTGTGGGTTGTGCTGCTGACCGTGTGCGGCTACTGGTTCGGCAATATTCCGTTCATCCGCGACCACCTGAATACGATCGTACTGGTCGGCGTAGCCGCGGCCGTGGTACCGGTGGCACTGGGCGCGGGCTGGAAAATATGGCGCCGGCGCCGGGCTAGCCAGTCGCGGGCGCGCTGACGCATTACGCCATCCGGTTCTTAGAGAGCGGCGGATTCGCGGCGAAGTAGCGCTTGATGCCCTTTAGAATCGCATTGGCCATCTGATCGCGGTACGCTTCGGAGTTCAGCCGCTGCTCCTCGTCCGGATTGCTGAGGAATGCGGTTTCCACGAGGATCGATGGAATGTCTGGCGCTTTGAGCACCGCGAAGCCGGCTTGTTCGACGCTGCCCTTGTGCAATTTGTTGATACCACCAATCTCCTTGAGTACGTAATTGCCGTACTTTAGCGAGTCGCGGATCTGCGCGGTCGTCGACATATCGAACAGCGCCCGCGTCAGCGTCACATCCCGGGTCTTGAAATCCACGCCGCCTATCTGATCGGAGGCGTTCTCCTTTTGCGCTATCCAGCGCGCCGCGGCGCTGGTTGCGCCGCGCTCGGACAGCGCGAACACCGACGAGCCGCGCGCCTGCGGCGAAGTGAACGCATCCGCGTGAATCGACACGAACAGGTCGGCGCCGACACGCCGTGCCTTTTGTACGCGCACCGCGAGCGGCACAAAAAAGTCCGCGTCGCGCGTCATCATCGCCCGCATGTTCGGCTGCGCGTCGATTTTCGCGCGCAGCCGCTTACCGATGTCCAGCGCGACATGCTTCTCGTAGGTTCCGGCGCCGCCGATCGCGCCCGGGTCCTCACCGCCGTGCCCGGGATCGATCGCCACGGTTAGCAGGCGGACCGTGCCAGGCTTGCCCGGCGGCACTTTGAAGCCGTAGCTGTCGTCGTCGCGCCGCGCCGCGAGCGCGCCCCTATCGGCATTGCGGTGGGGCTGTGGCGGTGTCGACGGTGGTTGGGCGAGCTTGGCCGATGGCGCGCCCTGTGACGGCGCCGTATCGGCCTGCGCAAAGCGCTGGAAGAACGCATCGCTGTTGTCACTCGCATGGCCGCGTCCGCTGGCTGGCGGCGCGATGCCGGCCAGCGCGTCGCGCCCCGGGGCGCCGTTAGGCGGCGACGGCATCGCGAGCGCCGGGCCCGACAGCGTCGCACCCGGGACCGAGCGTTGCTCAAGCGCTTCCTCCTTGCGTTGCGTTTGCGCGAGCAGCTCCATCAGCGGATCGGGCGGCACGGCTGGATACAGGTCGAACACGAGCCGATACTTGTACGAGCCGACCGGGGTGAGCGCGAACACCTGCGGCTTGACTGTCCCCTTCAGGTCGAACACCATCCGGACCACGTGCGGCTGGAACTGGCCCACGCGTACCGATTGGATTTGCGGGTCGTTGGGCGTGATCTTCGCGACCAGATCCTTCAGCGTCTGGTCCAGTTCCAGCCCATCGAGATCGACGACGAGCCGGTCCGGTTCCTGTAGCAGTTTTTGCGAATTCTGCAGCGGTTGATCCGACTCGATCGTCACGCGCGTATAGTCACGCGCCGGCCACACACGCACGCCAAGCACCGCGGCCGCGTGCGCGATGCGCGGCGCGGCCAAGCCCAGCAACAGCGTCGAGGCGCCCGCGCGCAGGATCTGCCGGCGTCGCCAGCAATGCGATGCGGTGGCGGCGGATTCAATCGAGCGGAACGGTTTGATCAGCATCGGGCAAGGCACTCTTTTCCGGTTTCGCTATAGGCACGCGCGGTCAGCTTGCGGCCTTCGCCTTGGACTTCGAGCTCGATCTGCAGGTCGGGTACGCCCAGCACGCCGCCGGCGCGCTGCGGCCACTCGATCAGGCACAGTGCCCCAGTGTCGAAGTACTCGCGAAAACCGGCATCCTCCCATTCCGCCGGATCCGCAAAGCGGTATAAGTCGAAGTGATAGATTGACAGTGGCGCGCCGTCGATGTTCTCGATTGTGTAGGGCTCGACAAGCGTGTAGGTTGGGCTGCGCACGCGTTGTGTGTGGCCGAGCGCGCGCAGCATCGCGCGCACCAGCGTCGTCTTGCCGGCGCCGAGCGCGCCGACCAGGTGCACTTGCATGCCATGCGCGGGTGTGGTCCGCATCGCCGCCGTGATCGCCGTGGCCAACGTTGCGCCGAACGCGTTAGCCGCGTGCTCGTTCGGCAGCGCGAACACGCGTTCTGTCAACGGACGAGGCGAGGCTTGTGCATCTGGCATTGCGTACAATAGGAATGATGAAACAACCGCCGGATACCGAGATTCACCGCGCGACGCTTACCGACGCCGACCTTGCGTCGCTGGCGCGGCGTGTGCGCGAATGGGCGCGCGAGTTGGGCTTCAGCGCAATCGGCATCTGCGATATCGATTTGTCCCATGCCGAAGCGGGGCTCGCCGCGTGGATCGACGCAGGTTATCACGGCGAGATGGATTATATGGCCAAACACGGCATGAAGCGTGCGCGGCCGGCCGAAATTGTGCCCGGAACGCAACGGGTCATTAGCGCCCGAATGCCGTATCTGCCCGCCGGGACGCCGGCGTCGTGGCGCGCGCGCGAGCATGCGCGGCTGGCCGATCCGAGCGCTGCGGTGGTCTCGATCTATGCGCGCGGTCGCGATTACCACAAAGTGATGCGCCAGCGCCTGCAGCGATTGGCCGAGCGGATCGAAGCCGCCATTGGTCCGCTTGGCTATCGGGTGTTCACTGACTCAGCGCCGGTACTAGAAGTCGAGCTTGCGCAAAAGGCCGGACTCGGATGGCGTGGCAAGCACACATTGCTGCTCGATCGCGATGCCGGCTCGTTGTTTTTTCTCGGCGAGATCTTCGTTGACGTGCCGTTGCCCACCGATGCGCAAAGCCAGCCGTCGCGCGCGCCGCAACACGCGGGCGCGCATTGCGGCGCCTGCACGCGCTGTATCGATGCGTGCCCGACGGGCGCCATCGTGGCGCCGTACAGGCTCGATGCGCGTAAGTGCATCTCGTACCTGACGATTGAGTTGCGCGGCAGCATTCCGGTCGAGCTGCGCGAGGCGATTGGCAACCGCGTGTACGGATGCGACGATTGCCAGCTCGTGTGCCCATGGAACAAGTTTGCGCAGCCGAACGGGTGCGCGGACTTCGATGTGCGTAATGGGCTGGACGGCGCGCAACTGATCGAATTGTTCGGCTGGAGCGAGCAGGATTTCGACACGCGCCTGGCGGGCAGCGCGATCCGCCGGATCGGCTATGAGCGCTGGCTGCGCAATCTCGCGGTCGGACTCGGCAATGCGCTGCGCGCCGGTGGCGGCGCGGCGGGGCGCGACGCTGTGCTGGCGGCGTTGCGCAAGCGTGAAGATGATCCGTCTGCGCTGGTGCGCGAGCACGTGCGCTGGGCGTTGGGCTACGGGTAGCCATCGCCCATCTGCCGGTCGTCGCGGATGCCGCGTCGTGATGCCGTAGACACGATTCGGACGTAAAATCGACCCATCCGTGCCGCGTACTGCCGCGCGCGTCCCCAGGAGAATTGGCATGTTCAATGCCGTGATCGATGCACCATTCGGACGGGTTGGTATCCGCAGCGACGACCGGTTCGTTCATGAAATTGTTTACCTGCCCGGCACGACCCCGCTGTGCATACCGGACAATGCGCTGGCCCGGCGTGCGGCAGCGCAGATCATGGTCTATTTCGAACGGGCCGACACGGTGTTCGACTTGCCACTGTCGCTTGCCGGCACCCCGTTCCAGCGCCGGGTATGGGACGGTATCTGTCGCATTGCACCCGGCACCGTCTGGACCTATGGGCAACTGGCGGCGTCGATCGGCGCGGTGCCGCGTGCCGTCGGACAGGCGTGCGGGTCCAACCCCGCGCCACTGGTCGTTCCATGTCATCGCGTCGTGGCAGCAAACGACCTCGGCGGCTTTGCGCATCATGCCGGCA
The DNA here is from genome assembly GCF_037389205.1 of Mycetohabitans sp. B46. Taxonomy (NCBI): domain Bacteria; kingdom Pseudomonadati; phylum Pseudomonadota; class Betaproteobacteria; order Burkholderiales; family Burkholderiaceae; genus Mycetohabitans; species Mycetohabitans sp. B46. The sequence goes on along the minus strand of NZ_JADBGL010000008.1, from coordinate 139,126 downwards.
AGGGATTTTTTCGTGACGTCAAGTGTTGGCTGCTGCGCCATGAAGGCATCCGGGTGCCTCAGCAGGGTGAGCTGTACGCATGAGCGACGTGCAAGTCCAACAGTCGAGCGCGTCTCGCGACACGAGCGCGCAGGCGATCGACGCATTTTGCGACGCGCTATGGCTCGAGCATGGGTTATCCCGCAATACATTGGATGCGTATCGGCGCGACTTGTCGCTGTATTGCGACTGGCTCGCGGCGACGCACGAGCGCACGCTTGACGCGACGCGCGAGTCGGACTTGAACGGCTACCTGGCGGTGCGCAGTGATGGCAAGGCCAGTTCCGCGAACCGGCGCCTGTCGGTGTTCCGGCGCTACTTCGCGTGGGCGCTGCGTGAGCATCGTGTCGCGGCTGATCCGACGCTGCGCATCCGTTCGGCCCGGCAGCCGCCTCGTTTTCCATCCTCGCTCAACGAAGCTCAGGTCGAGGCGTTGCTGGGCGCGCCGGACCTGGACACGCCACTTGGATTGCGCGACCGTGCGATGCTTGAGTTGATGTACGCGAGTGGGTTGCGTGTTTCGGAGCTGGTCACGCTTAAGACGGTCGAGGTGGGGTTGAACGAGGGGGTGGTGCGTGTGATGGGCAAGGGTGCGAAAGAGCGCCTGGTGCCGTTCGGCGACGAGGCCCGAGGCTGGCTGGAGCGCTACCTACGCGACGCGCGCGCAGTGCTCCTCGGAGCGCGCGGCGCCGACGCCCTGTTCGTGACGGCGCGCGGCGGCGCGATGACGCGTCAGCAATTCTGGAACCTCATCAAGCGATATGCGTTGCGCGCCGACATTCACGTGCCGTTGTCGCCGCATACGTTGCGGCATGCGTTCGCGACACATTTGCTCAATCATGGCGCGGACCTGCGCGTGGTGCAGATGCTGCTTGGCCACAGCGATATTTCGACGACCCAGATTTACACGCATGTTGCACGTGAGCGTCTTAAGGCGCTGCATGCGACGCATCATCCACGTGGGTGAGTGCGTGGTAACGATTGACCTGTGCGCGGTAAGCTTCGCGCTGCTCGTGTACGCGAGCGCGTGGCTCAAATGCCACGCACCGGCTGCGTTTCTGTTTGCACTGCTAAACAGTCAACCGTTAGGCCCGACCAGTGCTCGTACGCCTAGCATAATCCATCACTGTTTTTTGTTTCCCTAATCGCCAATCGCAATAATCTGGTTCAACTGTTCGCATGCGGACGCGAACACATCATCCGGTACGCGCTTCCACGGATGGGCCTTCGCCCCCCGCGCTCGCCAGTCAAATGACTTGGGCTGGTGTCCAAGCACGTAGCTCGTGACGTTTTTCGGCCCCTGAAACTTGATAGCAAACGGATTCGTGTCATTGAAGTCGGCCGTCGTCATCGGAAGCCCGATGACCATGCCGGTTCGCTCGTTGAACGGTTTCGGTGACAGGACCAGCATCGGGTGTAAATCCTTCATTTCACGACCGATCTGCGGATTGCAATCAATCCAGATAATGTCACGTCGGTCAGGCACCCATAAAGCACCTGTCATTAAAACACCTCCGCACCAACGCGGCTTGTTGCCATCGCCTCACCGCCATGCTTTGCTGGATCAAACCGCGCTAGTTTCTCCGCGAGCGTAAGCTTACGCGGACCCACCGGCTTTACTGTTACACCAACTTCATCCGTCGTCACCTCTACCTCCTGGCCAACCTGGAAATGCGCCGAGCGTGCAACCGCAGCGGGAATGCGCACAGCTAGGCTGTTTCCCCACTGTTGGATCGTGAGCGTCGCGGTTTTTGCCATGATGTCACTCCTCCCTATCATCGTATAAACAAGTATATACGATGATGCCGGAAGTTTCGACATGTTTATACATTCTGCGTCTCGTGCGACGCGGCAAAATAGCGGCACGCGCAGGACGGAGGCATCGTACCTGTGCGACGTGAAAGTCACGCAGTTTGTTGTTTTACCGCCAATGTTAGACGGCGGTGCAGGCATGGGAGTGCGGGAAAGCGAAGGTCGCCTTGTAATGGGCAGATAGGAGTTGCGTCGCAAGTCGAGGCAAGGAGGATAGCTTGCTCAAATACTGAGTCGGGTTGACCTCCTGAAAATCGCAAGCTATGAATGCGCCGCCCAAGCGTTGCAAGCGGTACTTGAGCATGGGCCAATACTCACGCAGGCAGGACGTTCAAACAGGGAGATTGTGAAAGTGGCCTCGTGCCCAGGCTCGGCCAGCCAGTTGTGCAAGATGGCTGCAGGCTTGCAGTGCGCTTGAACGCTCAAAGATCGACGCCGGCGGAGCCTGTCAGCATTTTCGTGTGCCGAGGTCATGAGACGATAATGGAATGAGCACATGCTCTCGGCAGAACTGACGTACCATCTGGAAAGCGAAGTCGAGCAAGGCAAGGATGGCAATCATCGCAATGGGACCCGCCCCAAGACGGTAATTACGCCCAGCGGCGAACTGAAGTGAGCTATTCCACGTGATCGGCAGGCGAGGTTCGAGCCACAGCTGGTGGGTAAATATCAGCGCCGGCTGCTCGGTTTTGACAATTACGTCATCAGCATGTATACGCGCGGCATGAGCGTGCGCGAGATCCAAGGCCATTTGCTGGAACTGTATGGCCTTCAGGTGTCGGCCGATCTGATTTATCCTGGTTTTGTCGTATCAGCGCGATAGGATAAAATAGCAAATTGTTGGGTCTGAGCGGCGAAATGGTGTTGAAGCCAAAGACGGCTTGCCCGATGACTGTTGTCACAGCATCGAAGCCTTGCGCTACTCGTTGGACCTGAGCGTAGAGAGGGCGGCTTAACAAGACTGCGTCAACCTCACATGCCTTCACACCCTCGAAAGTGATCGGCTGTCGTTATATTATCGACGGCCCATTCGCGCGCTTATCCACTCGACGATGGGTCGCCGGCGACGCTCATTACCTGTATGGCCAGCCGCTTTCTGCCAGCTGAAGCTATCCCACCATGTCATCGGTAACGGGTAGGGTTCGAGATTAGGTAGCAGCTCAGCAATCAATTTGGCTCGTTCCCCACTCTGTCGATCAATCGGTTAGACTGTCGACTAGTCGACGACCAGAAAAGAGGGGGGCTCGAATATGACCACGGCAAAAACAGTCCGCAAAAATGCCAAGTACGACGACAAGACGCAGATCGTCGGCATCCGTATGACTCCGTCGCTCGCGCAGGAAGTCAAGATGGAGGCGACCAAGCGCGGCATTACATTGAAAGTTCTCTTCGCTGAGCTGTGGGAAAACCACAAGTATCGTGTCCAGTCATGAATAGCATCCAAACGGAAGATGACCTGATCGCCGTCGCCGCGGCACTGATCGGGCCTTCGGCCGTGCTCTCTCCGGGCGAAAAGGCGCTTTTAAAAAAAGTCTCCAGGCGAGCCATTGAGCCGGCCTTCTTGGGTACTATTCGCGACGATATCCTTGCCGGAAACGATCCGCTAGGTAATGCGTTTGCCGTTATCCGCTCCGCCCTCGAGCGCCGTGCGGCTGGAGCCGTTTACACGCCCTTGCCCATTGTCCGCTCGATGACGGCTTGGTTATTCGCTCAAAGCACGCCGAGCTGCATCGTCGATCCGGGGGCGGGCTCGGGTCGCTTCGTCCTCGCCGCAGGCGAAACTTTTCCGGATGCCCAACTCGTCGCTGTCGAGATGGACCCCCTGGCCGCGCTGATGCTGCGAGCCAATTTGAGCGTACGGGGCTGGACTGATCGGGCGACCGTACTGGTCGACGACTATCGTGAGATCAAGCTTCCTCGCTGCACCGGGATGACGGCTTTCATCGGCAATCCGCCTTATGTGCGGCATCACGACATCGCCGAGGACTGGAAAGCTTGGTACGCCTCGAACTTCGCCAAATTCGGCATCAAGGCCAGTGCTCTGGCTGGTCTGCACCTGCACTTTTTCCTGCAAACTCGGCTACTCGCGAAGCCGGGCGACATGGGCGCGTTCATTACCTCGGCTGAGTGGATGGACGTGAACTACGGTTCAGCGCTGCGCCGGCTGCTACTTGAGGAACTGGGTGGCATTGCCCTGCACGTGCTTGAGCCAACCGTCGAAGCCTTTCCTGGTACGGCGACGACTGCTGCGATCACATGCTTTTGCGTCGGGGAGATGGATGAGCCGGTGCGCGTTCGCGACATCGGCGAGCTGGAACAACTTAACGGCTTGACCAAGGGAACTGAGATTCCGCGCGAGCGGCTACAAGCCGCTTCGCGCTGGTCGATCATTGTTCGACCGTCTGAGCCTGCTACAGCCGGCGACATCGAGCTTGGCGAGTTGTTCCGCGTACACCGAGGTCAGGTCACAGGCGCAAACGATATTTGGATTGCAGGCGAGCACGCAAAGGATCTGCCCGAGCGCGTCAAGCTGCCGGCAGTCACTAAGGCCAAGGATTTGATCTTGGCCGGCGCTCAACTGCAGTCGACAGAGGCCCTACGGCGTGTGATTGATCTTCCTGCCGAGCTGGATGATTTTACCGAGGAAGAGTGTTGCCGCATCAACGCCTTTCTTTCGTGGGCTAAGCTGAACGGTGCCGATCAGAGCTACATCGCGCAACACCGCAAGGTCTGGTGGTCGGTGGGGCTCAAGGCTCCGGCCCCGATCCTTTGCACCTACATGGCTCGCCGGCCGCCGCAATTCACGCTCAACGCATGCGACGCGCGGCACATCAACGTGGCACACGGCCTCTACCCGCGCGAGCCGCTGGCTGATGGCGTGATGGCTAGGCTGGTGACGTGGCTCAACAAGAACATCAACACGGGGAGCGGCAGAACGTATGCCGGCGGTTTGACCAAGTTCGAGCCCAAGGAGATCGAGCGCCTGCGCATCCCAAGCCTAGAAACGCTTCTCGCATGACCAGTGCACCACCTCGATGGACCACAGCTGAACTTGCCAAAGACGCTGCTACCTCTGCTGGCCAGTTCCGGGCCGAGCGCCTGGCCGTCTCTGACTCCTGGGAGACGCACTACACCCAGGCGCGCGGCAAGTTCGAGCTGCTTTTCAAGAAGCTGAGCGACCTCAACCCAGGCGCGATTACCGACGACAACCTAGCCGAAGCCTACAATTTGGGTCTTGGCGAAGCGCTGCGCTACTTAGCCGGCCCGCCGATTTCGGACGACGACTTGCAGGTGATCGCCGATGTCGACTCGATCGCTCCGGGCGTCTTGAAGAAGAACCCCGAGGCGCTGCGTAAGGTGTTTAAGGTCATTGAGCGGGTGATCGACCTGCATCGGTTCCCGTGGATAGAAGCCGGTGGCGCACCCACCGAGCAACAGCGTGAGGCGGCATTGCTGGCCTCCTCCGTGCTCTTGGCCGCACAGCGCATCGCCACCGAGCGTCGCAATGAGGGCAAGGAAAACCAAGGAACCAAGGTTAAGGACTATCTTTGCAGTCTGGGCTTCACCGAGGCCCCAGCCGTAGCGATCAATACGATCGTCAAGGGCCCGCAGGCCATGCAGTTTTGCGCCGAGTGCCAGCTCGGTGAACGCAAGGCCGATGTCGTCGTGCGCTTGCACGACACGCGACTCATGGCGATCGAGTGCAAGGTGTCGAACAGCGCCACTAACAGCGTGAAGCGCCTGAACAATGACGCCGCCGTAAAGGCCGAATACTGGATCAAACAGTTTGGCACCGCGCAGGTCGTACCGGCCGCCGCGCTGGCGGGCGTCTTCAAGGTTCTTAACCTCGAACAAGCGCAAGCGCGCGGGCTTGCCCTGTTCTGGTCACACGAACTCGATAAGCTTGGCGCGTTCATTGAATCTACCAAGTGAGCCGCGCATGAGACGGCCACCTTGGTTTTCGGCTGGTCACAGATAATCCTGGTTCGCGCGTGCGTCAGTGGGATCGGCTTGTTTCGATTTCAGGCCGCAACAAACAAACGTTACGGACGTATCGGCGCGCGCCGCTTCGGATACCGGATGAAAATGCAGAAGGTTGCGCCTACGAGGATGAGCACACTCGACAAGCGCACCAGACGAAGCCGAGGGCGAGGTCCACCAGTGCTCAGAATAGCGGCTCGAACACGGACATCAACCTGCCAACCAGCGCCCTTATTTTCGGTTCCCCTTTGCGTAGTCCTGCCGCACGCTGAGGATACGCACAAACTTAATCACTCACGCCGGCCTGCTTCTTGATCCGGTAGACTAGCACATAGTTGGACGTTAGGGCCGTTTCACGGGCACCACGCACGCGTTCGGGCTTGTACAGCTCGGGCCGCATTGTGTCACCTTTCGCTTTTCGCTAACCATGCTGCTATTTCTCGACGCGGAATATACCAGCCTCGGTCAATCGCGGCCCAAGTTCATCCGTTTCGCACCCGTGGCCGAAAATGGCTGGCGCGATCAACATTTTAAGCGCGGGACATGCCCGCCTCGCCTGTGAAGTGAGCGGTGTCGTCATGCCACCAGCAGCAGGAACCTGCCGAAGCGACTCATTGCGGCTCGATGCCGGGGCGAGCGCCGTAGGAATCCCCCGACTACTTTAAGCGGGGAGGATGTCAAAATTGATCTCCATGGCAAAGAACAAGCACGTTTCACAAACGCCGGCCACCCAGTTGCTGCGCCAGCATCACATCGAGTTCGGCGAGCATGCCTACGACTACGTGGAGCACGGCGGCACCGCCGAATCCGCGCGGCAACTCGGCGTACAAGAGCATTGTGTGATTAAGACGCTGGTGATGGAGGACGAGCACGCGAAACCGCTGATCGTGCTGATGCACGGCGATCGCACGGTATCGACCAAAAATCTGGCGCGGCAAATTGGCGCCAAGCGCATCGAGCCATGCAAGCCCGATGTCGCGAACCGGCATTCGGGCTATCTGGTCGGCGGCACGTCGCCATTCGGCACGCGCAAGCCGCTGCCGGTGTATGTGGAGCGCACGATTCTCTCGCTCGAACGGATTTACCTGAACGGCGGGCGTCGCGGCTACCTCGTGAGCCTCGCGCCGGCAGTACTCACGACACTGCTAGCCGCCACGCCGGTGGACTGCGCGAGCGGGGACTAAACGCGTGGGAGCGCAGCACGCTACCATGCGTCATGCGTCATGCGCCGTGTGTCGTGTGTCGTGTGTCGTGTGTCGTGTGTCGTGTGTCGTGTGTCGCGCGTGCGTGCGCCATGCGCCGGCACAGCGGGCTCTCACGTGCCTGGACAGGGCCGTGTTAGGTAGAATGACGCGCTTTGAACGAATTGCACGACCTTCTCCATGGCTAACCTGCTTGTCGCCGTCGTTGCGTACCTGATCGGCTCGATATCGTTCGCGGTGGTGGTCAGCGCCGCAATGGGCCTGTCCGATCCGCGCACCTATGGCTCGAAGAACCCCGGCGCGACCAATGTGCTGCGCAGCGGCAACAAGGCGGCGGCGATTCTGACGCTGCTTGGCGACGCGTTCAAGGGATGGCTTGCCGTGTGGCTCGTCAAGCAGGTTGGCGCCGCATACGGGCTCGACGCATTCTCGGTGGCGCTGGCATCGATCGCCGTATTCGTCGGCCACCTGTATCCGGTGTTCTTCTGCTTCAAGGGTGGTAAGGGCGTGGCCACCGCGGCCGGCGTGCTGCTCGCGATCGACCCGGTACTCGGCATCGCGACTGCCGCCACGTGGCTGATCATTGCTTTCTTTTTCCGCTACTCGTCGTTGGCCGCACTGATCGCGGCGCTGTTCGCGCCGCTGTTCGACCTGTTCATGTTCGGCGGCAATCCGGTAGCCGGAGCCATCATTGCCATGAGCGTGTTGCTAGTGTGGCGGCACCGCGTGAATATCAGCAAGCTACTGGCCGGACAGGAGAGCCGGATTGGCGACAAGAAAGGCGCACCCGGTCGCGGTGGTGACGGCGGGGGCCGCTAGGCGATGCGCCGCTCAGTCGCGGAAATTATTGAAGTCGAGTGGGGCGTCGCTCACCTCCTTGCGCAGTATCGCCATGACGGATTGCAGATCGTCGCGCTTGGTGCCGCTCACGCGCACCGCGTCGCCTTGTATGCTGGCCTGCACTTTGATCTTGCTGTCTTTGACTAGCTTGACAATCTTCTTTGCGAGATCGCCCGCCACGCCCTTTCTAACGGTGACGAGTTGCTTGACCTTGTCGCCGCCGATTTTCTCGATTTTGCCGTAGTCGAGAAAGCGCACGTCGACCTGGCGCTTGGCCATTTTCTGCAGCAACACGTCCTTGACCTGACCGAGCTTGAAATCGTCGTCGGCGAACAGCGTCAACTCACGTTCCTTCTGCTCGACGCGTGCATCCGATCCCTTGAAGTCGAAGCGCGTCGAGATTTCCTTGTTCGACTGCTCGACCGCGTTCTTGACCTCAACCATGTTGGCTTCCACGACTACATCGAACGACGGCATTGCATTTTCTCCCGAAAGAACTGCTAGCACGGCTGCACGATGCCCGGTGCGCTGTGCCGGGACGATCGTGACGAGCCGCTATAATGCGACACATCTTGTCATTTTACCGATGGCCTGCGTTTTGCCAAATCGCTCGCCACGCCTGCCGTGCCACAGCGGGCCACGTGCGCGTCGGCGGCGTTGACCCATGACGGCCTTTGCGATGTCCCGATTGTCTGACGCTGACCTGGCGCCCAATGCGCTGCAGGCGGATTATTCACTGCGAGAGCACAATACGTTTGGCTTCGCCGTGCGCGCGCGACTGGGTGGTGCGATCCGCTCGGAAGCTGCCCTCGTCGCGCTGCACGCCGATAGGCGGATTGCCGGCATGCCGCGCCTGGTGCTCGGTGCGGGCAGCAATGTCGTGCTCACGCGCGACTTCGATGGCTTGGCGCTCGTGATCGACTTGCGCGGCAGGCGCGTCGTCGCACAGACCGACGATGCCTACATCGTCGAGGCCGCTGCCGGCGAGCGCTGGCACGACTTTGTTGACTGGACGCTGCAACAAGGCATGGCCGGATTGGAGAATCTCGCGCTGATCCCCGGTACGGTCGGCGCCGCGCCGGTGCAGAATATCGGGGCATATGGTCTCGAGCTTGCCGAGTGCTTCGAACGGTTGCGTGCGCTCGACATGGTCGATGGGCGTATCGTGGAGCTTGATGCACCAGCCTGCGCGTTCGGCTATCGCGACAGCGTATTCAAGCATGCGGCGCGCGACCGGCTGATCATCCTGTCCGTTGCGTTTCGTTTGCCGAAGCGATGGCGCGCCCGCGCTTCGTACGCAGACGTTGCAAGCCGGCTCGCCGCGAGCGGGATTGGCGAGCCGACGGCGCGACAGGTCTTCGACGCGGTTACCGCGATCCGACGTGAAAAGCTGCCTGACCCAGCGGTCCTGGGCAACGCAGGCAGTTTTTTCAAGAATCCGATCGTTGACGCCGAGCAGTTTGCGGCGCTGCGCGCGAAGGAGCCGGATATCGTGTGCTACCCGCAGCGCGATGGCCGCGTCAAGCTGGCCGCCGGTTGGATGATCGATCGCTGCGGGTGGAAAGGGCGCTCAATCGGTGCGGCCGCCGTGCACGAGCGCCAGGCCCTGGTGCTGGTCAATCGCGGCGGCGCGACCGGCGAACAGGTATTGGCGCTGGCGCGGGCGATCCGCGCCGACGTTAGCCAGCGCTTCGGCGTGGTTCTCAACATGGAGCCGCTGGTCGTCTGAATCCGCGCATGCGAAGCGCGGGTGCTGGCGAGGGCGCGGCTGTCCACACGCAATTGCGGGCGGCTGGTGCGCATCCAGTGTTGTGCATCCGATGTTGCGCACGGCCGATGAAAGGGCTCAATGATTCAGGCGGCCGAGCATCAAGAACTCCATCAACGCCTTTTGCACGTGCAGCCGGTTTTCGGCCTCGTCCCACACGACGCTCTGCCGACCGTCGATGACGTCGGCGCTCACTTCCTCGCCGCGATGCGCGGGCAGGCAATGCATGAACAGCGCGTCAGGCTGCGCGAGTGCCATCAGTTCCGCATCGACGCACCAATCCGCGAACGCGGCTTTGCGTGCGTCGTTTTCTTGTTCGAAGCCCATGCTGGTCCACACATCGGTCGTGACCAGGTGGGCGTCTTTGCAGGCGGCGCGCGGATCGTCGGTTTCCTCAACCGATGCCAGATGTGCCGGGTCGATCGATGCGTGATCGAGCCTGTATCCCGGCGGCGTCGACACGCGAAGCTTGAACCCGAGGATGTGCGCGGCCTCGATCCATGTATAAGCCATGTTATTCGCATCACCTACCCACGCGACGGTTTTGCCGCGGATCGGTCCCCGGTGCTCGTGGAACGTGAAGACGTCGGCCAGCACCTGGCAGGGGTGATACTCGTTGGTTAGTCCATTGATGACTGGAACGCGCGAATTCTGCGCAAAGCGCCGCAGGATGTCCTGGCCGAACGTGCGAATCATGATGATGTCGACCATGCGTGATATGACCTGCGCCGCATCCTCGATCGGTTCGCCGCGACCCAGCTGCGTGTCGCGTGTGCTCATGAAGACCGCGTGACCGCCCAACTGGAAGATCCCGGCTTCAAACGAGAGCCGCGTGCGCGTCGAGTTTTTCTCGAAGATCATGGCTAGCGTGCGATCGTGCAACGGGTGGTAGGTTTCGTAGTTCTTGAACTTCTGTTTCAGAATCCGGGCGCGTTCCAGCACGTAGTCATAATCGTCGGCGGAAAAATCTCGGAACTGCAGGTAGTGGCGAATCGTCTTGGTGGAGGTCATAAAAACAGATACGGCGGACTGAGCCGGTCAGTACGCCGGGCGCCGCCGCTTGCCATGTGGATCATTCTATCCAGCATAAAGGATTTCGGTGCCTTTGACGAGCCGGCCTACGCTCGCTGCCGCGCCCGAACGGGCATCGCTACGTTGCGCGGCGCCGCACGATTCTCATGTGCGGGCGACACGGCCGAGTCGTCGGCGGGTAAGCAGGCGGCGAAAGCGGCGCGTCCCGGCTTGCGCATCTTGCGTGCGCTCCCGGTTCGGCGTGACGCTTGTTCAGCGCCCAGGCAGGCTCAGCGCGACGGGGCGAGAACGACGGGAAAGCGCAGATCCGGTATCCTGGGCAGCGTAGTGCGCTGCGGCAAGGGACCGCGTACGCTATAATGAACGGCTTTCGCGGCGAGTCTGCCGCCGTGGTGTCGCGCGGCGGTACGGCGTGGGAAAGCATGTCCGTGCGTCGCGGAGCCTCATTTGCCCTGTTCGCGGGTGCCGTTGAGTCGGTGCTAGCGGGGCGGTCTTTCAGGTGTTCCACATGGGCGACTCATCCTCAACCGAATACTTCATTCAAGGCATCACCAAGAGCGGAAAGAAGTTTCGGCCGAGTGACTGGTCGGAGCGGCTGTGCGGTGTGATGTCGTCGTTTGGTCCAGGGGCGACCGGGCCGAATGCGAAGCTGAAGTATTCGCTATACGTGCGGCCTGTGATGCTCGGTGACATCAAGACGGTGATCGTCGATTCGCGACTGCGCGACATTGAGCCGATGGCTTTCGATTTTGTGATGAATTTCGCACGGGACAATGATCTGGTGGTGACCGAAGCTTGCGAGCTGCCGATCGAGCATCCAGTGCAGCGCGCCGCGCCCAAACGCGAGGTCGGCTAAGCGGCGGCGGCGAGCGACCGTTGCGGGCAGAGGCTGCCGCCGGATTGGCGTGGCCGCGCAGTGCCCTGCGGTTTGGTTGCTACTTAAGCGCAAAAAGCCCGCGATTGCGGGCTTTTTGCTTCGACTACTCCACTCCATCGCTGCACCACCGGTGTTGCGCCGGGCCGACTCGGTGCGTTTTGACGAGACCGAGTCTTCACACGACGTGCCCGCTTGGCGGGCCGCGCCGCGGGCAATCAACCGGCGTGGGGCTTTACGCTGCGGCTTGCGTCAGACCCTTGATAGCAGCGGCCAGGCGGCTCTTATGGCGAGCGGCCTTGTTCTTATGGATGATCTTCTTGTCGGCGATGATGTCCAGCGTCTTTGACGATTGCTTCAGCACCTCGGCAGCCTTTGCCTTGTCGCCGGATTCGATCGCCTTGCGCACGGCCTTGATCGCGGTACGCATTTTAGAGCGCAGCGCAGAGTTGTGTGAGTTGGCTTTCGCGGCCTGACGGGCACGCTTGCGAGCTTGTGCGGAGTTAGCCATGACGGTTCCTTATCCTGTTTCCAGCGGTATTGGAGTATGAGCCGCGGGGAACGGTTGCCCGGCGGACTATCGAAACGGCGGATTATAACAATAAAACAATGGGATGCGCAATCGGTGCCCCTTCCTGGATTGACCTCAGTAGATGGAGTGATCGTCTCCTGCTACCGCAGCTATTCCAGCGCCTGGTCTATGCTCTCGTTCCTGGTGCAAATGTGCGACAGTGTTTTTTCTGTTCTTTCGTTAAAGAAGCTTCAATGAATGAAGCCCACGACAATCGCCATTGACCTGGCTAAGTGCGTTTTTCAGATTCAATTACGTCGATCCTGTGTTCTGTGTTCTGTGTCCTGCGTCTGGTGTGATCCATAGCTGGGTTCTCAAGCGTGTTCAACTCGTGCCGTTTTTTGCCAACCGGCCAGCGAGTCGCGTCGTTATGGAAGCCTGCGGCAGCGTTCATCACTGACTCGGGTCTTAGCACGGCTTGGCCACCCTATGCGGTTCATTGCTGCCCAGTTGGTGCGTCCATTCGTGAAGTCGAATAAACGACGCAGTCGATGCCGCGGCGAGCTGGGAAGCGGTCCAGCGCCCAGGCGCTGCGCGCGAGCGATGATAAAGTAAGCGCCCCCCATGATCCACGCTCGCCATGAAACGTTCATCGACGATGACGCCGCATGATGCGCTGTTCAAGCAGTTCCTCACGCATCCGGACACCGCACGAGATTTCTTAAGCCTGCATTTGCCCACGCCGTGGTTGGCGCAGTGCGACTTGGGCACATTGCGTCTGGAGTCGGCAAGCTTTGTGGAAGAAGATTTACGCGCCTACTATTCGGACGTGCTGTGGTCGCTGCAGACTCGGCAGGGCGATGGGTATGTGTATGCGCTGATTGAGCATCAAAGCCGGCCGGAGCGTCATATGGCGTTTCGGCTAATGCGCTACGCGGTAGCTGCCATGCAGCGCCATCTAGAGGCCGGACATGACCAGTTGCCGCTGGTGATTCCGATGCTGTTTTATCACGGACAGGTCAGTCCGTATCCGTACTCGATGCGGTGGCTGGACAGCTTCGAGGTGCCTGAGTGGGCGTCGCAGCTGTATGCAGGAGGCTTTCCCTTGGTGGATGTCACGGTGATTCCGGATGATGAAATCATCACGCATCGGCGCATGGCGATGCTGGAGTTATTGCAAAAGCATATCCGGCAACGCGATTTGGCGACCCTGGTGGAGCAACTGGCCAGCCTGTTGAGCACGGGGTACACTACGCACGAGCAGTTGGTGTCGCTGATGCATTACATGCTGCAGTGGGGCGACACGGCGGATCCGGAGCGATTTATGCGAGAGTTGGCGATCCGCTCACCGCAACACGAGGAGGTTTTAATGACAATTGCACAGAAGCTCGAGCAAAAAGGCCTGGAGCGCGGCCGGATGCTGGGACGCGAAGAAGGCCGTGAAGAAGGTCGTGAAAAAGGCCGTGAAGAAGGGCACAAGGAAGCTGCGCTGAAGATCGCGCGCACGTTGCTAGAAAACGGCTTGGAGCGCGAGACGGTCAAGCGTATGACGGGCTTGCCCGAAGCCGACATGAAGCAGATTTGCCACTAATAAGGCAGTTCAGGGCTTAGGCCCCTATCCCACGGAATCGAGAACGCAAGCGCGTGCTGCGCTTGAGGGCTGTGGCGTGGCCAATGGTTACTAGCCAGCTGCGCCGCTATCGGGCAGCAAAGGCCGAGATGGCAGCGCTTGCCAAGGTAAAGCCCGTGTTTGTGAAAGCAGCTTCCCGGATGACACCAAACCGAGCATTACTACCCACGCGGGCAGGTGAATGACGCATGCGTGGGTGGCGCAATCCGTAGCGCAAGCGCTTCGCGCAAGTGTTGATGATCCTGGCGAACGGGGAAGGATACCGATTTCGCGCGTGTGGATGACGGCGAGGCGGCGCATTTCTATGCTCGGCATTCACGACCACGACGAATAGGGGTAGCCCCGATTTCTCGAACCTCGAGTCCGCTATTAGATTAGGACCTTTGTAGATTAAGACCTTGCGGCGAAATCCATCGGGGCCCAGCGAGCACGCCCGTGATCGAGTCCGGATATCAGTCCGTAACCCCCTCCTTGCCGCGCACCATCGCCTTGCAAATGGAAGGTGACCATATAAGAAACGTCCAGTCAGTTGCAGAGGCGACGGGCGCGGACGGTCCATTGACCAGCGCTCTGGGACCACTACCACGGGACCGTGCTGCCACGGGCCGCTGTCCCGGGACCCTTGCCACGGATCGCCGCCACGAGTCCCGAGACCCCCGCCACGTCGCGCTGCCATCGGTCAGCGCAGCTATCGCGGCGTGCCATTGTCGTGTCTATCGCATAGGGTCCGTATAATTCCCTCGCATGAATCTACTTCGCGCCCTTGTCACCGTCAGTGGCTTCACCCTGCTTTCCCGGATCACTGGATTGGCGCGTGAAACGCTAATTGCCCGCGCTTTTGGCGCCAGCCTGTACACCGACGCGTTTAATGTCGCGTTTCGTATCCCGAACCTGCTGCGGCGCCTGTCCGCCGAGGGCGCGTTTTCGCAGGCGTTCGTGCCGATCCTGGCCGAGTTCAAGAACCAGAAGGGGCACGAGGCGACGCGTACGCTGATTGACGCGACCGCCACCGTGCTCGCCTGGGTGCTGGTCGGCCTGTCGGTGCTGGGCATCGCCGGCGCCGGGTTCGTCGTGTGGGTGGTGGCATCGGGGTTGCGTCACGACGCTCAGGCGTTCGGGATCTCAGTGACGATGACGCGGATCATGTTTCCGTACATCGCATTGATCTCGCTGACCTCGCTGGCGTCCGGTGTCTTGAATACTTATCGGAATTTTTCGCTGCCGGCATTTGCGCCTGTCCTGCTCAATGTCAGCTTCATCGTCGCGGCGTTGGTGGTTGCGCCGCGCCTGGCCACCCCAATCTACGCGCTTGCTTTCGCCGTGTTGGCCGGTGGTGTGCTGCAGCTGCTTGTGCAACTGCCGGGGCTGAAACGGGTCCGGATGATGCCCCGGATTGGACTCAATCCGGCCCGCGCGCTGGCCCACCCCGGGGTCAAGCGGGTCTTATGGAAAATGCTGCCCGCCAGCTTCGCGGTATCGGTCGCCCAGCTGTCACTGATCGTCAATACCAATATCGCTTCACACCTGGCGCCCGGCAGCGTATCGTGGTTATCGTACGCGGATCGGCTGATGGAGTTCCCCACCGCGCTGCTGGGCGTTGCGCTCGGCACGATTCTGTTGCCTAGCTTGTCTAAGGCACACGCGGATGCCGATGCGGCGGAATACGCGGCGCTGCTCGACTGGGGCTTGCGGCTCACTTTCCTGCTGGCCGCCCCCAGTGCTGTCGCGCTGTTCGTCTACGCTGAACCCTTAACAGCCACGTTGTTCAATTATGGACGGTTCTCGGGCCACGACGTCATGATGGTGTCGCGTGCACTGGCCGCCTATGGGGTGGGGTTGCTCGGGCTGATCCTGATCAAGATCCTCGCGCCCGGTTTTTATGCTAAACAGGACATCAAGACACCGGTGAAGATCGCGTTGGCGGTGCTAGTCGTCACGCAATTGTGCAATGTCGTGTTCGTGCCCCATCTTGCACATGCGGGCTTGTCACTGAGCATCGGCATCGGCGCATGCGTGAATGCGCTGCTGCTGTTCGCCGGCTTGCGCCGGCGCTCGATCTACGTGCCATCGGCTGGATGGGGGCTGTTTTTCGTGCAGTTGGCTGGCGCGTGCCTTGTGCTTGCCGGCGTCATGCGCTGGTTCAACCAGTCGTTCGATTGGATTGCACTGGGGCACCACCCGGGTATGCGCATTGCAGCATTGGGCGCTACGCTGATCATCCTTGCCGCGCTATATTTTGCCATGTTGTTTCTGATGGGCTTTAAATATGCGTACTTCCGCCGCCGCGTGAAATAACGAGCCGATGACGACTTCCCGAATACTCGATTTTTTCACCACATTGGTCGCGCAGGACGAGAGCCTGCCGCTGACTGAAGCCGCCTTATCACTGGCACAGGATGCCTATCCAGACCTGGACGTGCAGGGTACGCTCGCGGACATCGACGCGCTGGTGGCGCGGCTGCGTCAACGCATACCGCAGGGCGCCGATGTGGCGCAGAAGTTATTGGTGCTGAACCGCTTCTTCTTCCGGGAATTGGGATTTTGCGCGAACCTGAACGACTACTATGATCCGGACAACAGCCATCTGAACATGGTGCTCAAAAAGCGACGCGGCATTCCGATTTCGCTTGCCGTGATCTACTTGGAGATGGCCGAACAACTCGGATTACCCGTCAAGGGCGTGTCGTTCCCGGGTCACTTCCTGTTGCGGGCGACGATCGCGGAAGGTGAAGTGATGCTAGATCCGACGACTGGAGAGTCGCTGAACGAGTCACGCATGGTCGAGATGCTCGAGCCGTACTTGGACAAAGGCGGGCAATCGATCGCCGGCACCCTGCACGCGCTGCTGCAGCCGGCCACCGAGCGGGAGATCATCGCGCGGATGTTGCGCAACCTGAAAGCGATCTATCTGCAGACCGAGCGCTGGCAACGGCTGCTGGCTGTCCAACAACGACTCGTCATCTTGTTGCCGGAGAACATCGAGGAAGTCCGCGATCGCGGCTTCGCGTATGCGCGGCTGGACTATCTACGACCGGCGCTGGACGATTTGGAGCGCTATTTGGCGCAGGAGCCCGACGCGGCCGATGCGACTGTCATCGAGTTGCAATTGCAGGAGTTGCGCCAGCGTATGCGTCGCGGCGATTAACGTCCCGACGCGACAGCAACCGGTCCGGCGGTTCGGCTTTGGGCGTGTGCGCAGGTGACTGCGGTTTGCAATAAAGGCCGTGTACCACGGCGATTAGGATGCCCTGCATAAACGGCCGTTCATGTGAACGGCCACCGCCGATTCCATCCTCGAAAAAATCGCACGCTTATGCAAAGTTATTTTTTGGGAGAGCACACTAGATCCGTTGCCAATGCGGTATGAGAGGTGAGGGACAGCGCTAAAGCTAAAAACAGCACAAGACTCCTCGTGCGGATGCGCATAGAGCTTGCTCGAAAAGACAGGAAAAGGGATAGAGATCAACGATAGGTGTCTGCTCACAGCTGCGCGCTCAGTCGAAAGCCGACCGTGACGCGGGCCGTCGATAATGCCGCTGGATGATACAGGGGCGTGCCGGCAAATAGCTCGTACGTGTAGGTGGCTAAGCGTGTGGGCACCGTGCCGCGCAACCCAAGGGCCGTGCCAACGAGCCGCGTGCCGTCCTGGTCTCGTGTTAGCGGACCGAAGACTTGGCCATAATCAAGCGCCGCGTAAGCGTGCTGCCCGGTGTGCGCAATCGGCGCTTGCAGTTCGTTGCGCCAGTAAAAGCCGCGTTCGCCAGCGAGCATCGTCTCGCCATCCAAGCCGCGCACGGTGTAGCGGCTGCCGATGGTGAGGCCATCCAGATAAAAAAGTCGGTTGTTCGTAAACTGCCCGTGAGCGGCACTGACGTAGCGCAACGGCTGGCCCGCGAGCGTGAACGGCACGGACAGATTCGCATCGAGCGATGCCATGCGCAGTCGGTACGTCGGATAGCCGCGTGGCAACGCCGGCGTTGCGCCGAGCCAACCCAGACCCTGCCGGTATGCGAGCAGGCCATCAAACTGTGCACCGCCGACATAATGCCGGTGGGTCAAGCCCAGCTCGATAAACGTATTATTCCGTCGTTGTCGTTTGATTTCGGTGTCTTCGATAAAGCTCGCACCAAAGCGCTTAATGCCGCGCAGCTGCACACCGAACACACCGGTCTGGCTGCGCGCTAGGGTGCGATGCACGCGCGCGTCGACGAACTGGCTGTTGCCGCTCGCGACAAAGGTGTGATTCACGCCAGCAATCTGTTGGTAGTAGGTGTTCGAACTGGCGGACAGCGATGCGCTCCAGTACCCATACGGGATCGAGTAGGACGCGTTCCAGCCGTGCGAGCCGAGGCGCTTGTCGCCGAAACTCAGGTCATGGTTGGCGCCCACATTCAGTATGTCGTTCAAGCCCAGCGGGTTATCGACGCCGACGCTCACTTGGCCTTGCAGCTTGCCGGTCGCCCGCGCGCCCGAGTTGTCGACTGCGACGACGATCGTCCACGGCTTAGTGCGCCTGACCTGGATCACCACGTCACTCTGACCTGGCGTCTGGGCGGGTTCAATGCGCATGTCCACGTCCTGGCTCGGCACGCGCTTGAGTTGCTCTAGGCCTTGTTCAAGATCGCGCAGATTCAGTGCGTCGCCGGCTCTAGCCGGAAACGCGGATTTCCATGTGCCGCGTATCGTTGGCTCCGAAAAACGCACGGCATGAATCACGCCCGGCACGAGCGTGACGGTCAACTCACCGTGCGAGAGATCCTGCTCGGCCAGCATAACCCGTGTTGTGATGTAACCGTGGCTTAAAATCTCCTGTGTTAGGCCACTGACAATGCGCTCCACACCCTGCTTGCCGACGCATTGACCCGCATAGTGCGCCAGCCATTGACGTGCAAATGCGAAGCGGTCCTGGGGCAACGCCGAGGCACCTTGTGCGCGCACGGCTGCCGGCAGCTGCTTGGGCACCTCAAGCGCGAAGTGCTCAATGCGAAAGCACGGCTGCTCGGTGGGCAACACCGGGTAAGCCGCGGCGGGCGGCGTGCTGGAGCGTACAGCCGGCGTGTTGATGGCTTGTTCGCGCTCTTGTGCCTGGCGCTGTTGCTCAAGCCGCTGTTCCGGATAGGCTATCTGCGGCGTCGATTCGGGCGGGTTTTGCGCGAGCGCCCCGGGGCTGGTGCCTATGCCGCCGAGCAGCAGGGCCGCGCACCCTGCAAGCGGACCAGCGTAGCGAAGGGGTACCAGTGCTGTCGAGGTTGGCAAAGCAGGTGCTCCTTGGCAAATAGGGGCTGGCGCGGCCAGCGGGGACCTGATATTGGCATGGCGGGGCGGCCCACTAGGGTGGGCCGGTCCGTCCTGCGCAGTATTTTTTCCGATCGAATGGGGGGCGGTGTCCGGGTGCGGCACGGGCGGTTGGCCAATGGCGAATCTTTATACTAAGTTAGTTAAATTGCCCGACGAGGCTAACCTATATGGCAACGCGCTGGATTCTAGTGGGTGTTGAGCCAGTGTGGCGTGTGGGCCGGGCCCGCTTCGTGGCGCTCGGGCTAAGCGCGTGGCCAGCGTGGGGCCTTGCGCAAATCGTACCGGCTCCTGGGGGAGAGACTCGAGTCATCCAAACGCAAAATGGTTTGCCGCAGGTCGATATCGCTCGGCCGTCGGGGGCAGGGGTGTCGATCAATCACTACCATCAGTTCGACGTCCAAGCGCCCGGCGTGATCCTGAACAATGCTTCGGCGGTTGTTAAAACGGATCAAGCAGGCTATATCAACGGCAATCCGCACTTCGGTCCGAATCAGTCGGCGCGCCTAATCGTCAACGAGGTTCATAGCCTAGAGGCAAGCCAGCTGCGTGGCCATGTGGAAGTGGCAGGTCCGCGCGCCGAGGTGGTGGTTGCTAATCCGTCGGGCATTGTCGTGAACGGCGGGGGCTTCATCAACACAAGCCGGGCGACGCTGACGACCGGACAACCTTACTATGGCGCGGACGGCTCGCTAGCCGGCTTCAATGTGTCGCGTGGGCTGGTGACCGTGCATGGCGCGGAGTTTAAAGCGTCAGACATTGATCAAGTCGACTTGATCGCGCGCGCAGTACAGGCGAACGCTAAAATTTACGCAAAAAACTTGAACGTGGTGACCGGCGCGAACCAAGTGCCTTACGACACGTTAGCGGCCACGCCAATTCATGGCGACGGGCCGGCGCCAAGCGTATCGATTGACGTTGGCCAACTTGGCGGTATGTACGCTGATAGGATCGTCATGGTCGGCACCGAATACGGTGTGGGGGTGCACAGCGCGGGTGAGATTAGCGCGCAGGCCGGTGATTTGACGCTGACGAGCGAAGGCCGCCTGGTGTTGACGGGCAAGACGCAGGCGAGCGGCAATATCGGGCTGTCGGCCGCTGGCGGGATCGATAATCGCGGCACGATCGATAGCCGACAGTACCTATCTGTAAATACGTGCGCCGACCTTGTCCACAGCGGAATGCTGACGGCTCAGAAGGATGTCACGGTGAACGCTGGCAGTGTCCATTCGACTGGTACGCTCGGCGCGGGCGTAAATGGCGACGGCTCAATGGGCCCATCCGGCGACCTGCAAGTGACGGCGACAGGGCTGTTGAGCGTGACTGGCAAGCACGGCGCAGGCAGCAGCGTGTCCCTAATGGGTAGCGACATGCCTCTGATGGGCAGCGATGTGTCCCTGGCGGGCAGCAACGTGTTCCTGACGGGCAGCAACGTGAATCTTGCGGGTAGCCTTACCATCGCAAATGGCGGCCTGACGTTGAACGCTAACGCGGGCGACCTAAATCTATCGGCCGCGACGACGAGCGCGCAAGGCGGGATCAAGGCGAGCGCATCGGGCGCATTAATTAACGACCACGGCAAGCTGTCGAGCGGCGCGGACGTGACGCTGATGGGCGGCAGCGTATCGAACCAAAGCGGCAAAATCTCGGCGCAAGGCCCGCTGTTAGTGAAGACAGGCGGACAAGTTGCCAATCAGAGCGGCGAGCTGCTGTCGCAAAGTACGGTCGAGGTGCACGGCGGGGCAATCTTGAACCAGCAAGGCATCATCGAGAGCGCCAGCCACATGACTGTAGACGGCGCATCGCTGGACAATTTTGGCGGTCGGGTGACGTCGCTCAACCGTGACAGCCTGTCCGTCACGACGAGTGGCCAGTTGACGAACACAGCAGGCACGGCGGCGAACGGCGCGCAAGGCGGTGTGATCAGTGGCAACGGCGACGTGACGGTGCAAGGAGGAATTGTCGCCAATCAGGGCACGATGTCGAGCAAGGCGAATCTGCGCGTGATCGGACAGCAGTTTGTTGGCAATGGCAACGGGCTGCTGAAGGCCGCTCAGAACGTCACGGTTGATGCGGGTTCGCGTCTTTATAATGCCGGCGGCACGATCGTAGGGCAGGCGGCCACATTGAACGGAACGACGCTGGACAATCGTTCCGGGACCGTACAGGCAGATCGGTTGTCGTTGAACGGGTCCGACTTGCTCAATCGCGGCGGCTCCATAACGCAGACTGGAACCGATCCGATCGCTGTCAACGTTAGCGGCACGCTCGACAACTCGAACGACGGCACGCTCAAGACCAACAGCACGGATCTGAAACTTGCCCTCGCGGTGTTGATTAATGACGGCGGTACGCTTTATCACGCAGGCAACGGCACGCTCACGCTCGGCAATGGCATCGGCTCAATTTCAAACGTCGGTGGTAAGATCGACAGCAACGGCCAGATCGTCGTCCAAACGCACACCCTCAACAATACGTCGGGTTTCCTGGTCGGCCAAACCGGACTCACCGCGACGCTTGGCGGTACGTTGACGAACGACAACGGCACATTGAAGACAAGCGCGGGGGCGGCGATCCTTCATAGCACCACGCTGTCGAATCACGGTGGTTCGATCGGTGCACCCCATTTAAGCCTGACGGTCGATTCAACGCTGGGTAACGACGAAGGGACGATCGAAGCCAACCAGCTTGCATTGAAGGCGGCGGACCTGACGAACCGCGGCGGCAAAATCACGCAATGGCAAGCGTCGCCGATGACCGTTGAGGTAAGCGGCAAGATCGACAACTCGAATGGCGGCACGCTCAAGACCAACAGCCGTGAACTGGCACTCACTCCCGCTGAACTGATCAACTCAGGGGGCACGATTACGCATGCCGGCACGGGGACGCTGACGGTGGCGCCGGGGCACAGAGCAGGCCGTCTGAACAACACATCGGGCCGGATCGAAAGCACGGGCCAGGTGCTGATTGAAGCCGGCGACCTAAGCAACGTACAAGGGGTCGTGTCGGCCCAGCGCGGCATCATCGCCACGATCAAGGGCGATATCAATAATACGCAAGGACTGATGCGCTCGGACATGTCCTTGTCGTTGGTAAATGAAGGCGCGCTCGTGAACCAGGTCGGCCATATTCAGGCGGGCCAATCGACGCCCGGCGATACGAGTACGCTTAAGATTCAATCCGCGTCGATCGACAATACTGACGGTTCGATCAACGATCTCGGCACGGGCAACATGACCGTGCAAGGTACCAACCAAATCGTCAACAGCCATGCGGGCGGTGTTGCCGACATGGGCAAGATTACGGGCAACGGCGACGTGAAGGTAAGTGCGGCGTCGATTGTCAACGCGCAAGGTGGCCAACTGAGTGGCGCGACGCTCCACGTTCAAGGGGCCACGCTGGACAATCGTGGTGGCAAAATCGGCAATCTCGCCAACTCTAACGGCGACGTGGACGTGACAATGACTGGCGCAGTGACGAACACGGATGGCTCGGTTAGCTCGACGCGCAACCTGACGGTAGCGGCGGCCACGCTGCAAGGCGGCGGCACATACGGCGCGGCCAACGATGCAACGTTGCATCTGCAAGGCGATTACACGGTGGCCTCCGACACGCAGTTCAATGTCGGTCACGGCCTGACCTTCACGTTGCCGGGCACGTTCACAAACCACGCGAACCTGCAATGGGTCCCCAATGTGAGCGTCAATGCAGACAATATCGTCAACTCTGGTTCGATCTCGGCGGGCAGTTTGCTCCGTACGCATTCTGGCCATCTGACCAATACCGGAACGCTAGTTGGCGGCAGTGCGACGATTTAGGCGCACGGTACGGTGTTCAATCTGGGGCCGACGGCGCTGATGGGCGCCTCGGACAGCCAAGGCCTGCTGGAAATTCTCGCGCGCGACATCGAGAACCGCGACGACACGACGGCCACTGACACGATGGCACAAACGGGAATCGTCGGCATGGGCAAGGTCGTGTTGGCCGGGGGCAAGGATGCCAATGGTCATTACACGAGAGCTGCGCTGATCAACAACCAGTCTGCGCGGATCGAGTCCGGTGGCCCAATGCAGTTGCATGCCGACAGGGTCCTGAACACGCGCCGCGTGATGAGAACCTCGGGCTTCACCGAAAACGTTGACCCGGCCTTGCTAGCGCGACACAACATCAGCATGCAAGGCTGCACTGCGATTTATATGGAGGCCTGCTACGGTCACAGTGTCCCTTGGGTCGACAAGCCCACGCCGGAGATGGCGAACATGATTGGCGGCGCATTCACCGAGCCGCCGCATGGCGGCCAGTGGAACAGCACATATCAGTACACGACCTACGAGGGCAAGGCGGTCGCGAACACCGTGACGGACATCAGCCCAGCCGGACAGATTATCTCGGGTGGATCCCTCGACGCGTCGGCAGTCGGCCTGCTGCAAAATTATTGGAGCAATGTGGCGGCAGCCGGCGATATCCAGCAACCCACCCACCTGGACATGGATGGCTGGGCCGCCACCGGCCAGCAGGCGCCGATGGTCAGAGTGAGGTACTCGGGGCAGTATCATTACAACAACTACGACAACAGTGAATACAACTGGCAGTTGCCGTTTGGCGATGCGCCGTTCGTCACTGGCCGTCCGGGAGGCTATACGCAAGCGGCACCTGCCGACATCAAGGATTACAGGCTGCCAAGTTACGACGCGACTTGGGGGGCCAACGGCACGATTTCCGGCACGGGCGTGAGCATCAGCAACCCGGCGGGCAGCCCATCAGTTCCGTCGCTCGGCCTGCTCCCCGGCCAGTCGGTGCCAGGGCTGACGATCGGCTCGCTCAACGGCAACGCGAGCGGGACGAAATCGCCGGGGTTGCCAGTACGGGGCAGCATATCGACGATCGTCGATCCAATCATCGCGAGTGCCACGGCGCTAAATGTGCTGAACAACCTAACGATTCCGCAAGGCGGGTTGTTCAGACCGAATCCCGCACCGAACCCAAGCTATGTGATCGAGACGAACCCCGCGTTCACGAACCACAAGCATTTCATGTCGAGCGATTACTTCTTCAAGCAGATCGGCGTCGATCTTACGCCTCTCGAGAAACGTCTCGGCGATGGGTTCTACGAGCAGCAACTGGTGCGCAATCAGGTTACAGCGCTTACGGGCAAGGCGGTGCTCGGTCCGCACACGGATGTGCAGTCGATGTACCAGTCTCTGATGGCTGCCGGTGCCGCGTTGTCCAAGTCGCTTGATTTGCCGATTGGCGTGAGCTTGTCAGCCGAACAGGTGTCGAAGCTGACGAGCAACGTGGTGATGATGGAGACGCGCGTGGTCGACGGTCAGTCGGTTCTGGTGCCGGTCGTGTATCTGGCGAAGACTAGCCAGCAGAACATGGATGGCCCGCTGATTACTGCGACAAATATCGATCTGCAGAATGTGCAGTCGTTCACGAACAGTGGCACCGTCAAGGCAGAGCATACGCTTGCCATTCAGGGCAAGCAAATCGCCAATGCGTTTGGCGCGCTGCAAAGCGGCGGTCTGATGTCACTCACGACCGAGGGCAAGATCGACCTGACGTCGGCCAACGTGAAGGCCGGCAGCCTGCAACTGGATGCGGGGAAAGATCTGGTTCTCGATACCGCGACGAAGACGACGCACCAGGTGAGCCGTGACGGCGCGACGCGCGTTACGACGAAGCTGGGACCGACCGCAAAACTGGAGGTGGCGGGCGATGCGAGCATGGTGACCGGTGGGGATGTCCAGCAGCATGCCGGCAATCTTGTGGTTGGCGGCGATCTCAGTACCGATATCGGTGGTCACTGGACGCTCGGCGCGCAGCAAATCGGCGAGCACAAAATCGTACAACGTGCGAATGGTGTATCGAACACGGACATCAACAGCGTGGTCGGCAGTTCGGTCAAGGTCGGTGGTATGTCCAATATCAACGTTGGCGGCGACCTCACGGCGAAGGGTGCGCAGATCGACCTCGGGCAAGGCGGCAACCTTGTCGCCAAGGGGGACGTGTCACTCGGCTCGGCGAGCGCGACAACGATCACGAATAGCAACAGCTCGGGCAGCGACAGTCATGGCAGCTATGCGGAGACGCGGCATACGCTGAATCAGACACTCACGGGCACGACACTCAAGGGCGGCAACACCGTCAATATCGTGTCGGGTCAGGACATCACGCTCAGCGGCAGTGCGATCAGCCTAGATAAGGGCCGTGCGAATCTGCTGGCAGCCGGAGACGTGAACGTGGGCGCGGTGACTGAAACGCACATATTGAATTCGCGCGAGACGCATAGCCACAGCAATGTCGTGAGCGGATCCCAGGCGGCGAGCGGTATTGACCAGACGGCGGCCTACAGTCAAGGCAGCACGGTTTCAGCCGACGGCGTGACGGTGGCAAGTGGTCAGGACGTCAGCATCATGGGCAGCCAGGTGGTCGGCACGCATGAGGTAAAGTTGCAGGCGGGCCGCGATGTCAACATTACGACTTCGCAGGACAGGGCACAGTCGTCGAGCTACTATGACAAGAAGGAATCGGGCCTGCTATCCGGAGACGGACTGGCCGTGACGATTGGCTCGCGCGCGCAGTCGGACCAGGTGCAGTCCTCGTCGGTCACGCATTACGGCAGCGTGGTCGGTTCGGTCAAGGGCAACGTGACGATCGATGCGGGCAACGAACTGCTTGTGAAAGGCAGCGATCTCATCGCCGCGAAGGACATGGTGGACACGGCCAAAACGGTGACGCTGCAGAGCGTGACCGATGAACAGCACCATAGCGGACAACAGGCGAGCCGGCAAAGCGGCGTGACGCTCGGGATTCAAACGCCGGGCATCGCAGCGGTAAATAATGTGGTGCAGCAGGCCAGCGCAGGTGCCCACAGTCAAGACGATCGGGTACGGGCGCTGCGCGGGTTAGCCGGAGCCAGCGGCCTGTACGGTGCGTACCAGTCGGTGCCGGACGAATTAGGCACGCTGGCTAAGGGTGAGCTGCCTGAAGCGAAGCTGACGGTGAGCGTCGGCTCGTCCGGCAGCCGCTCGGCGTTCAGCGAGGACCGCACGCAAGCGCGCGGCAATCGCGTGCAGGCAGGCGGGAGCGCGACACTCCAGGCGACGGGCGAGAAGGACCAAGGCCAGGGGAATGTGATCATTCGCGGCTCGCAGATTGATGCGCAAAACGTCCACCTTGCGGCCACCGATCGGGTCGATCTGCTCAACAGCACCGACACCGAGCGTGTGCGTCACGACAATGGCTCGACAAGCGGCAGCGTCGGCGTCTCGATCGGCACGAAGGGGCTGGGGGTGTCGGCGTCGGCTGCGCGTGCTAACGGCGACGGTAACACGGACGGGGCGATGCAGAACAACACCCATGTTCGCGCGAGCGACACCGTGACGATCAAGAGCGGTGGCGATACGAACGTCGTAGGCGCGAACGTGAAGGGCAATCGGGTGGTCGCCGACGTGCAGGGCGACCTGAATGTGGCGAGCGTCCAGGACACCAGCATGAGTGCGGCGCACCAGCATAGCGCGGGCGCCGGGCTTAACGTGAGCCAGGGTGGGGGCAGTGCCAGTTTCAACGTGCAGAACGGCAACGCGCGCGGCAACTACGCGAGCGTTGCCGAGCAGGCGGGGATCGAGGCTGGCGAAGACGGTTTTGACATCGCTGTGAAGGGCAACACCGATCTGAAGGGGGCGTTTATTGCGAGTGAGGCGGCGAAGGCGCAGAATCGCCTGCGGACTGGCACGCTGAGCTACTCGGCGATTGAGAACCACTCGAATTACCAGGCGGGCACCTTGGGCATCGGCGGTGGCGCGACGGCAGGCGACGGCGGCAATGTGTACCAGCCGACCGGATCAAGCTCGGGCAAGAATGCCGGGGGAGCGTCGCCGTTGTATCTGAGCGAGAGCGGCAGCAGTCGTGCCCGCACGCAGAGCGCGATCAGCGATGCTGAGATCAAGATCACGAACCCTGATCAACAAAAGCAGGCTATCGCGGGGCTGAACCGCGATGCGACGAATCTAAACGGTCGGGTGGACAAGACGCCGGACGTCCAGCAGAGCTTGCAGAATCAGAGTGAGCTGATGGGCGCGATGCGTGACGCCGGTGAGGCGCTCGCGCGGCGGATTGGGGACGTGGCGGATGCCAAGCGCGATGCCTTGCTCAAGGCGGCTAGCGAGAGCGACGATCCGCAACAGAAGCAGCAGTATTTGGCCGAAGCGGAGCAATGGGGTGAGAGCGGGCGCTACCGTGTTGGCCTGCAGAGCGCGGGCGGCTCGCTGGTGGGGGGCATTGGCGGAGGGCTGTTGGGGGCGGCGCACAGCGGCGCGGGGTCGTTGGTATCGGCGTTGCTGGCGAACAAGCTCGATGAGGTAAGCCGACAGATTGCGCAGCAAAAGCCGACCGGCAATGCGGAGTTGGACAAGATGCTGGGCAACATTGTGGCGAATGTGATGTCGACTGTGGCGGGGGGCGTGGTCGGCGGGGCACAAGGGGCGCAGGCGGCGTACAACGTCGATCGGTTTAATCGGCAGTTGCATGAAGACACGAAAGCGAAGGAGCAGACGCTGGCGAAGAAGCTAGCGGCGGAGAGCGGCGGCAAGTACACGGTGCAACAGATCGAGGACCAGATGGCGCAGATGAATTTGGTGACGTCGGATGGCGGGATGCTGTCGGGAAATGTGCGTGTGGCGTCGGGAGATAAGCCGCAGGCTGGTACAGCTTGGACTCTTTATGGGGTGAATAGGGCGGGCCAGACGGTATGGATGCAAAGCCTTGGATCGGGCGATGCGGATTTGCAGACGTATATTGTAAAGGGCGCACAAGGTAGCGGGTTCTCGTATCAACCGACAACGGATAAATTTACCCAATATTCTGTCGGTGTTTCGGGAACGGTGATGCTGCCGTTCGTTGGTGGCGGTGGAGGCTTGAATATGGGAATTTCCACAGATGGAACAATGGCGGGAACATCACCGTTCATTCAGGTTCAAGCTAACGGCATGGCAAGCGCGGGAGCGTACGCTGGGGTAGGCGGAAGTGTGGGCGTTAGTCATACAAATGGTCCTCTGACGTCTGGCGCTAGCACTGGGGGATACGCAGAATTGGATGCGGGCTTTGGACCGTCAGGCGGAGCAAATTTCTCAATTAACAATAACGGAACCATTGGCGGAATTGGTGGGGCAGCACCTATGAAGGTGTTTCCTGGTGTTGGCTATGGAGCTGGGATCGGCGCAGGTCTTTCGACGACATCCACAATTGTTTTCCCATCGTGGAATGATCTATTTGGGCATAAAAAATGAAATCGAGAAACGCAGATATCTTTAAATCAATTGCTATTTATATTTTAGAAACTGCATTTTTCTATACGCTTTCTTTTTTTTTGGTCTACCTTGTCGCTCCTCCAAAGGCCGTATTTCTTGCAGGCTTGTCATTATTTTTCTTGGTGTGCGCATGTCTTATCGGGCGACCGGTGGCGCCGCATTTGCTGCTCATGCTGCTTACTCGTCCAGCGATTTTTCTTATGTGCTTCGTTGTGATTGGCTTTGGAGCATTCGGAACGGGAGAGCCTGATTTGACGGTATTTGCTCCTGCTCTTTCATTATCTTTGCTCGGTGCTGCATTTGCAGATCGAGTAGAAAAATCGCATCACAAGAAAAATAAGGCAGACGAGTGATCGGTTCAATAGGCAGCTGCATCAAAACGAATATGATTTAGCGAAGCGGCATGCGAAGCTTGTGGCGCAGCAGCTAAAGATTAGTGAGCAGGAAGCGGAGGGACGAATCGTCGCGGAGATACTGCGCAATTCGGATCAGCAGACGGCGCAGGCGTCAGGCGGTAAACAGGATTACGAGATTCGCCGCATCGTGGGCTGCCAGAATCTGAATTGCTACGGTGATAAGAAGGATCCGCAATATGCGGATCAAGATTACAACCGCGAGTACATCGAGCCGAATCAGTCTTCGTACGATTTAGGTCAGCAGCAGCTTGGACAGGGTCAAACGTATAATGAACTGGTAAAGGCGAACATTCAGAAAAATCCGGTTGGCGCAACATTGGCGGGAGCAGGAATGATCGGCTTGGGTGTTGCAACGGTAGGTGGCATACCGTCTCTGATTGGCATGGCTGCTGGCGGCAGTATTGGCGCTGCGGTAAATAGTGGTGCGGAATACGTATTCAACAACGGACAAATTGACCCGGTCGATGCAGGGGCATCGGGTTTGGCTGGTGCGCTGACGTTTGGTACAGGCCTCTTACCCGGTATGTTAATGCAAAGAGGAGCTTTATTGGGCTCTGCTGTTAAAGGTGAAAATCCGAATATTGGCATGGCAGGCGCTGCTGCTGGTTCGCTGGTTGGTTATAAGGCGGGCGGCTCGCTTGAGCGTGCTTTGAATGTCAGAATGAACCCGTGGTATCGGCCGGAGTGGGTTGATGTGGGCTTTGGTATGTCGAAATATGTTTCGTCCAGCGTACTGCCATCGCTTTTAGGTACGGCATTAGGAAATGTGGTATCAGAATCGACAAGTGGTACTACTGTCATATTGTTTGATATTCTATCTTCTAAGGAATAAATCTACGAATGGGGTAAAATATTCAGACGTTGCTTGTGTATATGCTTATTTGCTTGTTGACGTTTATTATAGGTGCATTGTTTGTTGAGTTTGGTTTGATGCCTTTTATTGTGTGTCTCCAGGGTGGTAAATCATATTATTTGCCAAGTTTAAAAAGGATTTGTGAGTGGGGTAAATTGATAGTTTTTGCTACAATTTTGTGCGGATTTTGTGCGTGGTTGTGTGATAAAAATAATATTAATCGATAGTTTTTTCCAATAGGTAGTTGCATCAAGATGCGAATCCGCGTAAGGATGAAAGAAAGCGCATTAAAAAATATCGCACCGGCGTACGCGGCGGCACATGCTGGAATGACAATAAAGGAAGCTACCGATAGGCTCGCGGCCCAGTTGTTGCGTCAGGTCGATACGGTGGCGGTGAGCCAGGGCGGTTGGGACCAGGATGCATCGAACTATTATTTGAATGCTTATGCAGCGGCCCATCCCGGCGAGACGATTGGAAAAGACCAGTGGGGCAATGCAGTGCCGTTGTTTGGTGACAGCACGATCTTTAGCGCGACTCCGCAGACAACGAGCCCGCCACCTCAATTAGGATTGAGTGCGGTCGAGGATACTTTGTCGTGATGCCGCGTCGGCGCAAATTATTTCGACATCGACGGCAGTCGTAACCCTTGTCGGCATGCCGTTTGTTGTCTGCATGCTTGTGTGCTCGCCCTTCGAGGCCCGGCATAGGCGTAATAGCCTCTAACGTTGACTCAAAAGCCATCGCAATCGTGAATCAGTAGCTCAAAAGCCACCCACAACTTGTGGCTAATTTTTTTTCTTGTCATGGGCGACACAATATAGGCCACCGCGCGCCGTGTTTAGTTGCGTTAGCGGCTCTAAGTTATTTCGTCTGCACCGCTTATCCAGCTGTACCCGATTACTTCAGCTGCACCCAGATCATGCCGTCAAGCCGGATTACTTCACCGTTGAGCATTGGATTATTCAAGATCTGCTTGACCAGCATCGCATATTCGAAAGGCTTGCCGAGCCGGGAATGACGCCATCGCGCCGAGCGCGTGCTGACCCTTTTGGGGCATGCCTAGCAACATCGGCCGTCTCGAAGATGCCGAGGGCGATCGTCATGATACGGATTGCGCTGCGTGACAGCTCGCGAGCGACCGGCAGCGTCATCCCAACGACACCGCCCTTGAAGGCTGCCTAGGTGGCCTGGCCGATCTAGCCATCGAAAGCGGCGACCGATGCGGTGTTCACAATGATCCCGCGCTCGCCCCGCTCATTGGGCGGGTTGGCCGACATCGCGGCTGCCGCAAGCCGGATCGTGTGTTAAATGTGCCGATCAGATTCACGCCAATAGTTTTGGCAAACAAATTAAGCGAAGGCGGGCCATCCTTGCCAACGGTCTTGGTGCGCTGGCGCGATGCCAGCGCAATTGACCAGGCCGCGCAACGTTCCAAGCCGTGTGGCGGTTTCGATCACGTCGCGCGCATCGTCCTCGCGTGACACGTCGCACTTGACGAAGTGGCTATCGAGTTGGTCGGCCAGTGCTTGGCGCGCCGCTTTATTCAGGTCGGCGATGACCAGCTTGCCGCCGTGCTCGGCCAGCATCCCGGCTGCGCCCGCGCCTAAGCCCGAGGCGCCCCCCGCGATGACAAAAACGTGATCGCGGATCTGCATGCCGATTGTCTCCTAATGTCGATACGCGTGCAGCCTCGTGAGCCGCGCCGCATGGGCGGCGCTACGATCGTGGCAATCTTGGATCGTTGTGTCCTGGATCGTGTCGCTCTGTGCCGGCTACTGCAGCGCGTCGAACACGCGTTGGCGGATCTCGTCGACGGTGCCGAGCCCGGAGATTTTCCGGTACCGGGGGGCCTTCAGCCCATTCTCGTCACCGTGCTGCGCCCATTGCATATAGTAGTTGATCAACGGGCACGTTTGCGCGACGTAGACGTCCAGGCGCTTGCGGACCGTTTCTTCCTTGTCGTCGTCGCGCTGGACCAGGGGCTCGCCGGTCACGTCGTCCACCATATCAACCTTCGGCGGATTGAACTTGATGTGATACGTGCGTCCCGAGGCCGGGTGCGTGCGGCGTCCGCTCATGCGCTCAATGATCTCGTCAAACGGCACGTCGATCTCCAGCACGTAGTCAATCGCCACGCCAGCCTGCTTCATCGCGTCGGCCTGCGGGATCGTACGTGGAAAGCCGTCGAACAGGTAGCCGTTCTTGCAATCGGCCTGCTGAAGCCGTTCCTTGACGAGTCCGATGATCAGCGTATCCGGAACGAGTTCGCCCGCGTCCATGTAGCGCTTGGCCTCGACGCCGAGCGGCGTGCCGGCCTTCACGGCCGCACGCAGCATGTCGCCGGTCGAGATTTGCGGGATTGCAAACTTGTCCTTGATGAAGTTCGCCTGGGTGCCCTTGCCCGCGCCAGGGGCGCCTAACAGGATCAAACGCATGATGATTATCTCCGAGATTGCTTGTGAATTCTGTGAGCGGGCAGACCATCAGCGTCGCACGCCAATCAGACTGCAGCCTGACGCACGGTGCGTGTGCGCGGCGGACAATTCATCGCCAATGAGCGCCGTACATGCCGCCTGTCGCCCCTGTCGCTACCGGGCCGCGCGGCATAAGCGTCCGATTATGCCACGCGGCGCGTGATCCTCAGCCTCGTTGGGCGAGAATCGCGCGAACTCGCGCCAGGTCCGCCGGCGTGTCGACACCGGGCGGCGGCGCGTGTGGCGTAAGCAACACCGCGATCCGTTCTCCATGCCACATCGCCCGCAGTTG
The DNA here is from genome assembly GCF_037389205.1 of Mycetohabitans sp. B46. NCBI lineage: Bacteria > Pseudomonadati > Pseudomonadota > Betaproteobacteria > Burkholderiales > Burkholderiaceae > Mycetohabitans > Mycetohabitans sp. B46. Next base: position 106,793 of record NZ_JADBGL010000008.1, on the reverse strand, counting down.
CTCGAGTGCCTCGGCGATTTCGATTGGTGCCTGCGAAAGGTCGGGGTAGCGGCGCAGGAAGCCAGCCCGGTATGCGTACAGGCCGATGTGACGATGTACCGCAGTGCTCGGCGCCGGCAGCCGCGCGATGTTGACCACGGGCGCCGTGCTGTCCTCTGGGCTCCACTGCGGCTGGTATGCGTCGCGTGACCACGGGATCGGCGCGCGGGAAAAGTACAGTGCGATACCGCGGGCATCGAGGACCACCTTCACGATGTTCGGATTGAAGACCTCCGCTGACTCAGTAATCGGATGGGCGGCGGTGGCAATCGCACAATCGGGATTGGCGGCCAGGTGCGCGGCGACGCCGGCGACCAACCGCGGCTCGATCAGTGGTTCATCGCCTTGCACATTGACCACCAGCGCGTCGTCGGGGAGTCGACATGCCTGCACCACTTCGGCCAGCCGGTCGGTACCGGTCGGATGGTCGGTGCGGGTCTGCAGTGCCTCGATGCCATGCGCTCGGCACGCATTGAGCACGACTTCGGCGTCGGTGGCGATCAACACGCGGCTCGCGCCTGACGCGCGGGCCTGCTCGGCCACGCGTACCACCATAGGCTTGCCGGCTAGGTCGGCGAGCGGCTTGTCCGGCAGGCGGGTGGACGCGAGGCGGGCCGGAACAACGACGATGAATGGAACTGCGGCGTGCATCAGATTAGTTGCCGGCCGGCTCGACCGGTGTGCCCTCGACCGTCTGGCGCGCTTCATCGGCCAACATCACTGGAATGCCGTCGCGGATCGGATACGCGAGTTTATCAGCATGGCAAATTAATTCCTGCGCGTTGCGATCATGGTGCAGAGGCCCCTTGCACAGCGGGCAGACAAGGATTTCAAGCAGGCGAGCGTCCACGAAGTTTCTCCACAACGAGCGCAATCAGGCGAGGGTCGAGCGTGGCGTCGACGGGCACCGCCCATAGACGCGTGTCACGCCAAGCCGAGCATTTTACCGCATCCTTTTCGGTGATCAGGATCGCATCGGCTGCATCGGTTACGAACGGGTTCTCATCGAAAGCGTAGTGGTCGGGCAGTGCGCGTGTCGCGGGCACGAGGCCGCTCGCGCGCAGTGTCGCGAAGAAACGCTCCGGCGCGCCGATGCCGGCAGCGGCCAGCACGCGCTCGCCGGCGAACTGCGCCAGCGGCCGGCGCAGGTGCGGATGATCCAGGTGCCATGCGTCGGCGGGCTGCAGCGTCAGCGCGAAAGTCGCTGGCCACGGTGGCAGGCTGCACCCGTAAGGGCTGTTGATCAGCGTTGCGTCGCGGGCGCGACTCAACGGCTCGCGCAACGGCCCGGCGGGCAGCAGGAACCCGTTGCCCCCTAGTCGGTGATCGAAGACCACCAGCTCGATGTCGCGTGCGAGCCGGTAGTGCTGCAGGCCGTCGTCGCTGACGATCACATCCACTTCCCGATGGGCTTGCACCAGCGCGCGGGCGGCCGCGACCCGGTCCGGGCAGACCCACACGGGTGCCCCGGTGCGGCGGGCGATCAGCAGCGGCTCATCGCCCGCTAGCGCAGGTGGCGACACGGGGCTGACCGCGGTGGGCTGCACGATGCGCGCGCCATAGCCGCGCGACACCACGCCGGGCGTGAAGCCTGCGTCGCGCAACGCCTCGATCAGCGCGATGACGGTGGGCGTCTTGCCCGTGCCGCCGACCGTCACGTTGCCCACTACCACGACCGGTACGCTGACGTGCCACGTCTTGCGCCAGCCGCGCGCATACGCGAGCCGGCGCAGCGCGCAGACGGCGGAAAATAACTGGGACAAGGGCCATAGCGTGTACGCGAGCGCGCCACGGCGCTGCCATTCACGCGAGAACAGATGCTCGAGACGGGCGATGAGGGCACGGGGCAGTGGCATAGGCATGGCGGTGGGTACGGATGGGGAAAGGCGCCGGACAATGGGACGGCGTCGGTCAACGGCACGGCAGGCCGCAACTCTAACGTGGCGCAGGCGCGCGCGGCAAGCCGGCTGATAGGCCGGGTGGGCCGATGTTCGCATGGGCGCGCCGATCACATTCGTTCACAATGGGTTCAATGTCGACATACGTTCAATGCCCTCAGCATACTATCCCCAGTTATTGTGGATAAATGTGTGGGAATCTCGGGGTTACCGCCGGTAAGCCCATGGAGGGGAAAGGTTTTTATTGACTTGCCTCCCACTGGAGCAGTACGCAAAGCTTTGCGCGGCAACGGTTTGACGATCCCGCGGGAGGACGGCCGACCGGTGCGGCGCAAAGACCGGTAGAATTGACCGTGTGGACAGCTGCGGCCCCGTCGGGGTCGTGCCGATCCTCCCGTCCCCAGTACGCCCGATGACAGCAGAATTTTCCTCCCCGGCCACCTTTGTCGGCGACGACGCGGTGATTCCCGTGTCCGCCTTGAATCGCGCGATCGGCACCTTGCTCGAGCGTGCGTTTGCGCTTGCCTGGATCGCCGGCGAAGTCTCGAACTTTACGCGGGCAGCCAGCGGCCATTGGTATTTCTCGATCAAGGACGATTGTGCGCAGATTCGTTGCGTGATGTTCCGTGGCCGTGCCCAATATGCACAGTTCACGCCGCGCGAGGGCGACCGGATCGAAGTGCGCGCCACGGTGACGATGTACGAGCCGCGTGGCGAGTTGCAACTGAACGTGGAGGCGGTCCGGCGCACCGGGCAAGGTCGGCTGTACGAAGCATTTTTGAAGCTGAAGGCGCAGCTCGAGGCCGAGGGCCTGTTCGCCGCTGAGCGCAAGCGCGCGCTGCCGCCGCACCCGCGGGCCATCGGTATCATCACGTCGCTGCAAGCCGCGGCGCTGCGCGACGTGCTGACCACGCTTGCACGGCGCGCCCCGCATGTACCGGTCATTGTCTACCCGGCGCCGGTGCAGGGCGCTGAGGCGGCCGCGCGCGTCGCGGCAATGATCGACACGGCCAATCGCCGTGCCGAAGTCGATGTGCTGATCGTGTGCCGCGGCGGTGGTTCGATCGAGGACTTGTGGGCGTTCAACGACGAATCGCTCGCGCGGGCAATCGCTTCCAGCGCGTTGCCGATCGTGTCCGGCGTCGGGCACGAAACCGATTTCACAATTGCCGACTTCGCGGCGGATGTTCGCGCGCCGACGCCGACGGCGGCAGCGGAACTGGTCAGTGCGCAGCGCACCGTGCTATTGCGCGAATTGGACCATCGCCACGCGGCGCTGGCGCGCGGCTTCGGCCGGATGATGGAGCGGCGCGCGCAGCAGTTGGACTGGCTGGCGCGCCGGCTCGTGAGCCCGTCCGAGCGAATCGCCCGGCAGCGTCAGCACCTGCGGCAACTGTCGCTGCGGTTGGGCTCGGCTGGCGCGCGTCCGGTGCGGGACGCGCGCGCGCGGCTAACGATGGTGCAGTTGCGCTGGCGGCGCGGCCGGCCCGACATCGAGCGAGCGGCTGAACGTGTGCAGCGGCTCGGGCAGCGCCTGCACGATGCCCTGCATAGGCAGCACGAGCGTCGACGCGCGCAGGTATCCGAGTTGGCTGCCCGCACCGAATTGCTCAGTCCGCGGCGCACGCTGGAGCGCGGCTATGCGGCGCTGATCGACCCGCACAGCGGCGCGGCGGTGCGCGCGCCGGACGCGCTCAATCCGGGCCGCCGCGTGACGGTGCATCTCGCGCACGGCAGCGCGGATCTCGGTATTGCGCACGTGCAGCCCCGCCTGGATGAGGAATTCTAGAGCGGCGCATGAGTGTCCGGCGCATAAGTGTTGCCTGCCGGCGATATCGGCGCTGGCTATCGCGCAGGATGGCGCACTGCCGAGCAGTTCTGACTCATTCACAGGAATAAGCAAAGTTATGCTGCGCGTAAAGGTCCGACGATTTGCGGGGTTATTCCAACTCACCTAGAATCGGGTGCTCGGCAGCATGACTCTCCCTAGTCCCCAATCTGTTATAAAGGAAGTTTGCACCATGGCACAACATACGCTCCCCCCTTTGCCGTTTGCGAAGAATGCGCTGGCTCCGCACATCTCGGAAGAGACGCTGGAATTCCACTACGGCAAACACCATCAGGCCTATGTGACGAACCTGAACAACCTGATCCCGGGTACGGAGTTCGAGAACTTGTCGCTGGAGGCGATCGTCAAGCAATCGTCGGGCGGCATCTTCAACAACGCAGCACAAGTGTGGAACCACACGTTTTTCTGGAACAGCCTGTCGCCGCAGGGCGGCGGCGTGCCAACCGGCAAGCTCGGTGACGCGATCAACGCGAAGTGGGGCTCGTACGACGCATTCAAGGAGGCTTTCACAAAGGTGGCAATCGGCACGTTCGGCTCCGGCTGGGCCTGGCTCGTGAAGCAGGCCGATGGCTCACTGAATATCGTCTCGACTAGCAACGCCGCAACGCCGTTGACGACTGACGTCACGCCGTTACTGACGCTGGACGTCTGGGAGCACGCTTACTATATCGACTATCGCAACGCACGTCCGAAGTTTGTCGAGGCGTTCTGGAACGTCGTGAACTGGGATTTCGCCGCCAAGAACTTCGGCGTGTGAAGCTTGCGCGCGGCATCGCCGCGCGCGTACCCGCCACGCGTCGCTCCTACGTGAGCGACGCGCCATTCCAGTCGATGTCCGCGTTGTGCGGCGCCCCGTTGCGGTGCGTACGCGTAGTGCGACGGTGTTGCGCGGTGCGCGGTGCGCGATATGCGATATGCGATATGCGATATGCGGCGTGCACGCAGCCGTGCGCCGCTTAGAGGGTCTCGGCATCGCCATCGTGCCTGTCGGGGCTGCGGATGTCCGGCGCCAGTTGCCCGAATATCCACGCAGATAGTGCAGTAATCACGCCAACGCAGATAAATGTCGCGTGAAATGCCGGCAGCGTCTGCGATGGCGCGTTGGGTCCGAACAGCGCCGTGAACGTGGTGAGCAGCGCGCCGGCGATCGTGACGCCCAGGCTCATCGACAGCATTTGCACAAGCGAAAACAGGCTGTTACCGCTGCTTGCCCCTTCGCGTCCAAGGTCTTTCAGCGTCAACGTATTCATCGCGGTAAATTGCATCGAATTCACGCTGCCGAAGATCGCCAGTTGCACGAGTCGGACCCACAGCGGCTGATCGGGTGACATCAGCGCAAAGCTGGTCATGGTTGCCCCAACCAGGACGGTGTTGGCCAGCAGCACGCGGCGGTAGCCGTGGCGCATGATCAATGTCGTGACGATGCGCTTGGACACCATGCCGGCCGCTGCCACCGGCAGCATCATCAGACCCGCATGAAACGGTGTGTAGCCGAGGCTCACCTGCAGCAGAAGCGGCAACAGATAGGGCATCGCACTGCTGCCGATGCGCGCAAACAGATTACCCAGCAGGCCGACGCTGAACGTGTGAATACGGAATAGCTCGAGCGAGAATAGCGGGTGCGGGCTGCGCGTCGCGTGCAGTCCGTAGGCTGTCAGGCATGCGAAGGCTAGCACCAGTAATACCAGCACGGGCGCGTGCGCCAGTCGCAACTCGGCTAGCCCGTCCAATGCCAGCGTCAACGCCAGTATGGCCACGGCGAGCAACAGGTAGCCTTTCACGTCGAAGCGCCCGACTGTGTCCAGCGGTTCACCAAGCATGAACAGCGCCGTCGCGATGCAGCCTGCCAGGCCGACCGGCACGTTGATCAAGAACACCCAGTGCCATGACGCGACGTCGGTGAGCCAGCCGCCCAGCGTCGGCCCGATCAATGGCCCGACTAGACCGGGAATGGCCACGAAGCTCAGTGCTGGCAGGTAACGCTCGCGTGGGAAGCTGCGCAGCACGGCAAGCCGTCCGACGGGCAGCAGCATCGCACCGCCCACGCCTTGCACCACACGCGAGGCGACGAGTTGCCAGAGGGCCGACGCGTTTGCGCACATGAGCGAGCCGAGTGTGAAAACGAGGATGGCGCTGAAGAACACGCGTCGCGTGCCGAACCGGTCGGCCAAGAAACCAGAAATCGGGATCATCAACGCCATCGTCAGCGAGTACGCAATCACCACGGACTGCATGCGCAATGCCGATTCGCCAAGGCTGTGCGCCATGGCTGGCAGTGCGGTATTGACAATCGTCGTGTCCAGCGCCTGCATGAAGAATCCTGTCGCGACCAGCCACAGCATGATGGTCAGCTTGCGCTCCGGTGCAACGGCGTGGTGGGTGGGTCGAGACGGGGTTCCGGACATAGGTTAATCGGACGGTTTCGCAACACAAGCCGCTATTCTAGGCGGCTTTGGTCTGTCGTTTGCGCCGCCTGCTCGATAAAACGCCGCGCCCGCGCCTCGCCGGTTAGCGTGACGCTCACGCGCACTCCGTGTTCTAGAACACGAGCTGCAGCGCGTCGATTGACTCGGCACTACGCCGTGCCAATGGCCGCCGGCGGTAGGGCCTGCCGGCGAACTTGATTGTGGCGCCGGGGTCCGACGCGACCACGCCCAGTACGACCTTGGTCAGCGTTGTCTTGCCGTGTGCGGCGGCACGATGGCCCGCATTGTCATTGTCAGGCGATATGTCTATGTCGTGCGGGAAGTTGCCGTTAGGCGCGTCCAGATGGAATGAGACGGTATGGCTGTCCTGCGCCCGGGCGCCGCTAGGGCTGAGCCCGCCCTTGAGGATCGAGGCAGCAGCCGAGCCGGTTTTCGGAGCGCGCAACCGGTCGGAACGTTGCGACGATGTCGTTGGCGGTAAACGGCGTACCGTCGTGTGTCGTGAAAACACACGTTTTCTCGTAGCCTGAACGTCCATACGCTGCCATTCGTCGATCGCGTGGTGCCGCAGCGGATCGCGACACGCCGCGGCGCGCGGCCTGCCTGACAGCGCCGCGGCGCGGCAAGGGGGCATGGGCGGGGCTCAGCGTGCCGACTTCGCGTTGATAACGGCGTCAGCGACATGCTGCGGACTTTCCGCGTAGTGCTTGAACTCCATCGTATAGGTCGCGCGCCCCTGTGTCAGCGAGCGCAACGTGGTCGAATAGCCAAACATTTCGGCCAGCGGCACTTCGGCGCGCACCACCTTGCCGCCTCCGCCCGCGATGTCCTCCATGCCCTGGACGATGCCGCGGCGGCTGGACAGATCGCCCATTACGTTGCCCATGAAATCCTCCGGCGTTTCGACCTCGACCGCCACCACCGGCTCGAGCAGCACGGGCCGCGCGCGTCGCATGCCTTCCTTGAACGCGATCGAGCCGGCCATCCGGAACGCGTTTTCGTTCGAGTCCACGTCGTGGTATGAGCCGAATGTCAGCGTCACCTTGATGTCCACGACCGGATAGCCAGCCAGCACGCCGGCCTGCATCGCTTCACGGATGCCCCGATCCACTGCCGGGATGAACTCGCGCGGAATCACGCCGCCTTTGATCGCGTCGACGAACTCATAGCCCTTGCCGTGCGGCTGCGGCTCCAGTGCGATCACCGCGTGCCCGTATTGGCCGCGGCCGCCGGACTGCTTAACGAATTTACCCTCGATATCCTGTACTGCGTTGCGTACCGTCTCACGATAGGCCACTTGAGGCTTGCCGACCGTCGCTTCAACGTTGAATTCGCGTTTCATCCGATCAACCAGGATTTCCAGGTGCAGCTCGCCCATGCCCGAGATGATCGTCTGGCCTGACTCCTCGTCGGTCTTCACACGGAACGATGGATCCTCCTGCGCGAGGCGGTTCAATGCGATACCCATCTTTTCCTGGTCGGCCTTTGTTTTCGGCTCCACGGCCTGCGAGATCACCGGCTCCGGAAAGATCATCCGTTCTAAGATGATCACGTTGTTCGGGTCGCACAGCGTATCGCCGGTGCTCGCCTCCTTCAGGCCGACTGCCGCGGCGATGTCACCGGCGCGCACCTCCTTGATCTCGGTTCGCTCGTTCGCGTGCATTTGCAGGATACGGCCGATCCGTTCTCGCTTGCTTTTGGTCGGATTGAGCACGGTGTCGCCCGAGTTGACGACCCCTGAGTACACGCGAAAGAAAATCAGCTGACCGACAAACGGGTCTGTCATGATCTTGAACGCCAGCGCGGAGAACGGCTCGTCGTCGGCCGGATGCCGCTCGGCCTGTTCGTCGTCCGGCGTGTGGCCGAGGATCGCCGGCACGTCGACCGGTGACGGCAGGTAATCGATGACCGCGTCGAGCATCGCCTGCACGCCTTTATTCTTAAACGCACTGCCGCACAGCATCGGCACGATCTCATTGGCGATCGTGCGCTTGCGCAGTGCATCCTTGATCTCTTGCTCGGTCAGCGAATGATGATCCTCGAGGTATTTTTCGAGCAACGCTTCGCTGGCTTCCGCTGCCGCCTCGACCATCTTATCGCGCCATTGTTGCGCGAGCTCGGCCAGATCGGTCGGGATGTCCTGGTACTCAAATTTCACGCCAAGACTGTCCTCGTCCCAAATGATCGCCTTCATTTTGACCAGATCGATGACGCCCTGGAAATGGTCTTCTGCGCCGATCGGAATCTGAATTGGCACCGCGACGCCGCGCAGCCGTTCGCCGATCTGCCGCTGCACGCGGAAAAAGTCCGCGCCGACGCGGTCCATCTTATTGACGAACGCGATGCGCGGCACGTTGTACTTATTGGCCTGGCGCCATACCGTTTCCGATTGCGGCTGAACGCCGCCGACCGAGTCGTAGACCATGCACGCGCCATCGAGCACGCGCATCGAGCGCTCGACCTCGATCGTGAAGTCCACGTGCCCCGGGGTGTCGATAATATTGATCCGGTGTTCCGGATAGTTGCCCGCCATGCCTTTCCAGAACGCCGTGGTCGCCGCTGACGTAATGGTGATGCCGCGCTCCTGCTCTTGCTCCATCCAGTCCATTGTCGCGGCACCCTCGTGCACTTCACCCATCTTGTGGCTCACGCCGGTGTAGAAGAGGATGCGCTCGGTGGTCGTCGTCTTGCCGGCGTCAATATGGGCGCTGATGCCTATGTTCCGGTAGCGCTCAATGGGAGTTTTACGGGCCACTTGAATCTCCTTCTTCGCGATGGGATGGCCGGTCCGGCAGGCATCAGACACCGTGTCCGCCCGACGAACCGGGAAAAACGGCCTGCGCGGGCGCTCAGTAGCGCGCGCCAATAGACATAGGATAGCGTTGCGCGGGCCGTTTTGCTTGATTCGGTGAGCAAGCGCGTTGCCCGATGAGCGGGTCGGGCGGGCAGCAAGTGAGGCGCCGCGGTGTGGGCGCTGCGGTTCGGAGCGCGATCAGCGTGCAGGCGGCAAGCCGAGCACGCGCATGCCAGGCTTGATGCCCTTTGATGCAAACCATCCCTTGCTCATCTCGAGCGCGTATACGCCATGGTGAGCGGGACAGTGGTTATTTTGTGTCTGCGCCTGCATTTCGTCCAGATCCGTGATCGTGCCATCGGCGCGGATGAAGGCGATCGACAGCGGCAACGGCGTATTTTTCATCCAGAAGCAATGAATGGCGTTCTCGTCAAATACGAACAACATGCCTTCGTTCGGCGCCAATGACTCGCGGAACATCAGGCCTTGCTCGCGATCGGCCGGGTTCGCGGCAATGGCCGCGTCGACCACGTACATGCCGATCGTCAATGAGGCACGCGGAAATTGCTCGGGGCGCTTCAGTGCGGCCGGCAGCGGCTGCGCCAGCGCGCCGCAGGCCCCCAGCGCGAGCGTGGCGCCGGCTACCAGCGCGGCGGCAACACGGGCCAGCGGTGCTGGCCTCGAGGTACCGATGCCAAGCCGCGGTGAGGCGGGGCGGGCATGCCGGGCGGGCACGCGGAGCAAGCGGGACACAGACAGCGCGGATCGCACCGGAACAACCACGGCAGACTCCTCGTAATGTGAATAGTGAATACGCGCATGTTACGCGAATCACTGGGTAGTACAGACCAAAAAAGGCAGATCGCCTTACGGCAACCTGCCTTTGAATGCCGTCGCAACGGCAGTGCAGCGTCGTTCTTGTCGCTTGAGGGACGAAAAACTTAATTCGAAGCCGCTTCCGAAGCAGCAGCGGCCTTCTTCGCCGCCTTCTTGTGCGACTTGTGAGCCTTTTTGTGTGCTTCGGTCTTCGAAGCAGCTGCCGGCGCCGATGCGGCTTCCGGAGCCGACGATTGCGCGAAAGCAGCAGTGGCAAACAGGCCAGCGACCAGGGCAGCGATCAGTTTGTTCATGTTGTTTTACCTCAAATTTAGTTAACTTAACCAAATGACCCGCTTGATGAGTCATGTCAATCAACGCGGGATCCCGCTTTCGGTTGACAGGCTCGTTCGACAATTCGTGCGGGCCTGCTGCGTTCGTGCCATCCTGCGTACGGCAGGGTGGTGACGTCGGCTGATGCCGGAGCACGCTGTGGCGGCATCCGAGTTCATAACGCGGCGCCCGGCGATCGGGTTGACGTGCGCTTCGGCAAATGGGTGACAACCTATGCCGGCAATTGGCACTGGGCAGGGGCAGCGCTAGGGCTTGGGCTTGGGCCAAGGACCAGGGGCCAGGGGCCAGGGACCAGGGACCAGGGACCAGGGACCAGGGACCAGGGACCAGGGACCAGGGACCAGGGACCAGGGACCAGGGACCAGGGACCAGGGACCAGGGACCAGGGACCAGGGACCAGGGACCAGGGACCAGGGACCAGGGACCAGGGACCAGGGACCAGGGACCAGGGACCAGGGACCAGGGACCAGGGACCAGGGACCAGGGACCAGGGACCAGGGACCAGGGATCAGGGATCAGGGATCAGGGATCAGGGATCAGGGATCAGGGACAGGGACAGGTGGCACGACAGGCGCGTCAGCGCGTGCCGTGCCACGGCGCTGACGGTGGCAGCGCGCGCCATTGGCCGGGCGCCAGGCCGAGCGCGAATACATCCAGCGCGCCGATACCAACGCGAATCAGGCGCAACGTCGGAAAGCCCACCGCTGCGGTCATCCGTCGCACTTGGCGATTACGGCCCTCGCCAAGGGCCAACTCGATCCACGTGGTCGGAATCGCAGCGCGATAGCGTACCGGCGGATCGCGCTGCCACAGGCCGGCGGGCGGCTCGATGAAGCGGGCGCGGCAGGGCCGGCTCACGTAGTCCCCAAGGTCCACGCCGCGCTCCAGGGCGGCCAGTGCCGAAGCCGGTGCAGCGCCGTCCAGTTGTGCCCAGTAGCGCTTGACCAGCTTGTGGCGCGGCTCGGCGATGCGCGCCTGCAGCGCGCCGTCGTCGGTGAGCAACAACAGGCCCTCGCTGTCCGCATCGAGCCGACCTGCAGGGTAGACATTGGGCACGTTGACCCATGTGGCCAGCGATGCACGCGTCTCGTGGGCGGAGAACTGGCAAATCGTGCCATATGGTTTGTTCAATGCAATTAATCGCATGGGCGATGCGCGGGCGCCAAGACCCGCCCCTATGGCAAACGGCGTGATATTAGCGCATAATATGGAACGCTAGTCTTATATCTTATATAAGACTAAACGCATCGACGTGGTGCCGTGGTGCCGTGGTGTCTTGCCGGCGCGCTAGAAGCTAGAATAGCGCTTCGCCACGAGCGACCCGCGAGTCTCAGTGAGGCCGCCGCGAGCTGCCTTAGCAGTCGACGCAGGAATAACGCATGTTGACGCGTAGCCGCGCAGCATATTTTCAGCCCGTCCATACCATTGGAGTCGAACATGCCGTATCAGCACATCAGGGTTCCGGCCGGTGAGAAGATCACCGTCAATCAGGACTTTTCGCTCAACGTCCCGGATCAGCCGATCATTCCGTACATTGAAGGCGATGGCATCGGCTTCGACATTACGCCGGTGATGATCAAGGTGGTCGATGCGGCGGTCGAAAAGGCTTATGGTGGCAAGAAGAAGATCGCATGGATGGAGATCTTTGCCGGCGAGAAAGCAACTAAAATCTACGGGCCGGATGTGTGGCTTCCGGAGGAAACGCTGCAGGTCCTGAAGGAGTACGTCGTCTCGATCAAGGGGCCGCTAACCACACCGGTTGGCGGCGGCATCCGCTCGCTGAACGTGGCGCTGCGCCAGGAGCTGGACCTGTACGTGTGCCTGCGTCCGGTGCAGTATTTCAAGGGCGTGCCTTCGCCGGTGCGCGAGCCCGAGAAGACCAACATGGTGATCTTTCGCGAAAACTCGGAGGATATCTATGCGGGCATCGAATGGGCCGCGGAGTCCGAGCAGGCCAAGAAAGTGATCCAGTTCCTGCGCGAGGAAATGGGTGTCAAGAAGATCCGTTTCCCGGAGACATCGGGGCTTGGCATCAAGCCCGTGTCGCGCGAAGGCACGCAGCGGCTGGTGCGCAAGGCCATTCAGTATGCGCTCGACAATAACCGCAAGTCGGTCACGCTGGTGCACAAGGGCAACATTATGAAGTTCACCGAAGGCGCGTTCCGCGATTACGGTTATGCGCTCGCCCAAAAGGAGTTCGGCGCGCAGCTGATCGACGGTGGCCCGTGGATGAAGATCAAGCATCCGAAGAGCGGTGCCGAGATCGTGATCAAGGATGTGATCGCCGACGCATTCCTGCAGCAGATCCTGCTGCGCCCGGCCGAATACGACGTGATCGCGACGCTGAATCTGAACGGTGACTACATTTCGGACGCGCTGGCGGCGCAGGTCGGCGGCATTGGCATCGCGCCGGGCGCCAACCTGTCGGATTCAGTCGCAATGTTCGAGGCGACCCACGGGACCGCGCCGAAATACGCGGGCAAGGACTACGTGAACCCGGGCTCGGAAATTCTGTCGGCCGAGATGATGCTGCGCCACCTAGGCTGGACTGAAGCGGCTGACGTGATCATTTCCGCGATGGAAAAGTCGATCTTGCAAAAGCGCGTTACGTATGACTTCGCGCGCCTGATGGAGGGCGCGACGCAGGTGTCGTGCTCTGGCTTCGGTCAGGTGTTGATCGAAAATATGTAACAGTATCCCGCACGGGCCGGCGTATCAGCCGGAACATAGGACCCCTGTGGCACAGGTAATGTGCCACAGGGGTTGTTGCGTCGGCGCGGCGCGCATGCGCTGACCATTTGTCGCCTTTCATCGCGTCGCACCCACGGCATGGCGAGCTGCGGCAATTCGCCACTCACCCACAGCGGTGGCTGAAATACAATTGAAAGAACGGCGTTGGCGACGGATAATCTTGACCCGTCCGATCTTCACGATCTTCACCGTCATCTCTGCGACGCTTGTGCGTTGTTGTCCGATGCCCCATCGCCGCACCCGAAAACTGACCGCCTGGCTCGGCCTGACGGCGATCTGGCTGATCGTCTTGATGCCGCTCGCCTCGCAGTGGCTCGGCCACGCTGGTCGCGGCGTCGACACGGTACTGTGCAGTGCGGCCACGACGGGCGAACGGGCCTCGGCCCACGGATCGGCGCATGTGGGTGGACACCTGGACGCATGCGGCTATTGCAGCCTGCTTGCCCACAGTCCGGCCATCGGCGCACCGCAGGTCGCGACGCTCATGCTGCAGCGCCAGCGCGCGGCCATGCTACCGGTGATCGATGGCACACCCCGGCCCGCGTCGCGGCATCTTGTCTCTTACCCCCGAGCCCCCCCAGGCGCGGTTTGACGGCTGCTTTTTTGCTCATTCCGTAACCGATGCCTGCCGGACCGGCTATTTAACTGCCGGCCTGGATGGCATGCCATGGGTTGTTTGCATGAAATTCTCCTTCCTGAATCAGGCGGCGTCGCGTCGCCCGATCGACGCGCATCTTGTATTGGAATGCAACCGCTGTCGGCGTTGGGCGCCTTCGGTGTTCGCCGCAGTGGCGGGCTTATTGGGCACAGTGAGCGCTCACGCGCAAGCTGCTGCGTCGTCGCCTGACGCGCCCCCGGCGGGCGCCGCGTCGATGCTCGTGCCGATCGAGGTCATCGCCAATGCGCCGAAGCATCCGCTGGTCGTGGTGACCGACCCGAAGCAGCCACGTCAGCCGCTGCCCGCGAGCGACGGCGCCGACTATCTGAAGACGGTGCCGGGCTTTTCGGCGATCCGCAGCGGCGGCACCAATGCAGACGCGGTGTTTCGCGGCATGTCCGGATCGCGGCTGAGCCTATTGAGCAATGGCGCGCCGATGCTGGGTGCCTGTTCGGGCCGCATGGATGCCCCGACCTCGTATATCGCGCCGGAGAGCTACGACAAGGTGACCGTCGTCAAAGGGCCGCAATCGGTACTTTACGGGCCGGGCGCATCGGCTGGCACGGTGCTGTTCGAGCGTACGACCCGCCGCTTCGACGCGCCGGGCATGCGCTTCGATGGGAGTCTGGTTGGCGGCTCGTTTGGCCGCAACGACCAGAATGTCGACTTGAGCGCGGGCGTGCGCGAAGGCTATGCGCGCGTGATTGCGAATCACGCGCATCAACAAGACTACCGCGACGGCAACGGCAATACGGTGCCATCGCAGTGGGACAAATGGAACGTCGACACGGCACTGGGCTGGACGCCAAACGAGCATACCCGCATTGAAGCGAGCGCCGGTACTGGCGACGGCTATGCGCGCTACGCCGGCCGCTTCAAGGACGGTGCACGGTTCCGGCGCGAAAGTTATGGTCTGCGTGCCGAGCGCTCGCACCTGGGCGAGGTTTTGGACCGCGTCGAAGCGCAGGTCTACTACAATGATTTCGACCATGTGATGGATAACTTCACGCTGCGCTCGCCGGCAGGCGGCGGCAGGTCCATGCCGATGGCATCCGAAGTGCGACGGCGCACGTTCGGCGCTCGCAGTGCCGCGACGCTGCGGTTCACGGACCAGTTTAAGCTGGTGGCGGGAGTGGATGGGCAGCACCATGCGCTCGACAACCGGTCGCTGCAGCAGGCCGCCGCCAACGGCAACGGTCCGTGGAAGCCGTCGGCAACCTTGTGGAGCATGGGCGGATTTGGCGAACTAACCTGGTACGCGACGCAGGCTGAGCGGATGGTGACGGGGCTGCGGGTGGACCGTGCCGCGGCACGCGACCGGCGCGTCAACGTCGGCCAAGCACCGAATCCGACGGCCGACGTGCAACGCGAGCGCACTTTGCCCAGCGGCTTCGTGCGTTACGAGCGCGATCTCGCGACGTTGCCCGCGATGTGGTACGTCGGGATCGGGCATGCTGAGCGTTTCCCTGATTACTGGGAGCTGTTCTCGTCGAAACGGGGTCCAGAGGGCTCGATCAACGCGTTTTCGTCATTGCGTCCCGAAAAGACGACGCAACTGGATATTGGCGCGCAGTACAGTGGCGAGCGCGTTGACGCCTGGGTGTCGGCGTATGCGGGCAGCGTGCGGGATTTCATCCTGTTCGACTACGTGTCCGAGCCGATGGGACCAGCCAGTCGGACGCAGGTTGGTGCACGGATCCTCGGTGGCGAATTGGGCGCCACGTGGCGCGCCACGCCGGCGTGGCGGTTCGAGACCTCACTGGCGTACGCATGGGGGCGTAACAACGCCACGGGCGGGCCGTTGCCGCAGATTCCGCCGCTGGAAGCGCGCGTTGGCGCAAACTACCAGCACGGGACGTGGTCGGTCGGGGGACTGTGGCGCGTGGTGGCGGCGCAGCGTCGGTACGCGTTCAATGAAGGGAACGTGGTCGGCAAGGATTTCGGGCCAAGTGCCGGCTTCGGCGTCGTGTCACTGCATGCGCAGTACGCGTTCGGCAAGGCGGCCACGCTGACGCTAGGCGTAGACAACTTATTCGACAACGCGTACACCGAGCATCTGAATCTGGCGGGCAACGCGGGCTTTGGTTACCCGGCCAATTCACCGGTCATGGAGTCCGGCCGCACGGTGTGGTTGCGCCTCGGCGTCAAACTGTAGCGTCGCGGAAAAAGAAAAACCCGGCTTACAACCGGGTTTTTCTGCTTCGCACCGCAAGCGATTCGAACGATCAGGCTGCCGCCTGGATATTCGAAGCCTGTTTGCCTTTCGGTCCCTGCACGACTTCGAAGCTGACCTTCTGTCCTTCCTTGAGGGACTTGAAGCCGTTCATTTGAATAGCCGAAAAATGCGCGAACAGATCCTCACCGCCTTCGTCCGGCGTGATGAATCCGTAACCTTTGGCGTCATTGAACCATTTGACCGTACCAGTCGCCATCCTACTTCCCCTGTTACTCGTCCTTGCTACACGAGCACGTTCGAAAAGCTCCGTGCCCCATGCGGCCGGATCCCTCTAACAAGCTCACCCGGCATTTTTCCTTCGGCTACAACTAGAAAAAAGTGCCAGCTTGATTGTTGGTGGTCTAAAAGTCAGTGTCAAGGAAATTTTGCAACGCCCGAAAACCCGTTGTTTGGGCTCCCAATGCAGGCCTGCACGACGCGCGAGCGTCATCTTGACGTTATCTCAATGCGCTCTGTCCGACGCCCACGCAGCGCGAGGGCTTGAAAAGTCGCATAATGCACCGAGATAGCCACGGAACGAATTTTGCGTAGGCAGGATCAGCGCAACGCTGTGCGCCTCGCCGCAGGGTGGGGGTGACCGTTGGCAGGGTGCCGGAGAGGCTGTCGCGCTCTGGTGACGAAAGGATGTGTGCCGCGCCGTATCGGGTGCCCGTTGGAGTTTTTGGCGGGATTGCTTGCGTGGCCGAGTTGTTTAGAATGGGCGTATGGCCATTATCCCGGATAAGCAGGACGGTACAGTACTGGAGCGGCAGGAACACAAGGCCAAGCCGCCGTCAATGTACCGCGTGGTTTTGCTGAACGACGACTTCACGCCAATGGAATTCGTCGTGATGGTAATACAGCAATACTTCAACAAGGATCGCGATACTGCGACGCAGATTATGTTGAAAGTGCATCACGAGGGGCGTGGAATTTGCGGGGTCTATACGCGGGACATTGCGTCGACCAAAGTTGAGCAGGTTGTAACGCACGCGCGGCAAGCGGGACATCCGCTGCAGTGTGTGATGGAGGAAGCATGATTGCCCAGGAACTGGAAGTCAGCCTTCATATGGCGTTCATGGAAGCACGCCAGGCAAGGCATGAATTCATCACCGTCGAACACCTGTTGCTCGCCCTGCTGGATAACCCGACGGCGGCGGAGGTGCTTCGCGCGTGCGCCGCGAACATCGAGGATCTGCGCCAGAATCTGCGCAACTTTATCCACGATAACACGCCGATCGTGCCGGGGACCGACGACGTCGACACGCAGCCTACATTGGGCTTTCAACGCGTGATCCAGCGCGCGATCATGCATGTGCAGTCAACCTCCAGCGGCAAGAAGGAGGTGACCGGCGCGAACGTGCTGGTGGCGATCTTCGGCGAGAAGGACTCGCACGCGGTGTACTACCTGCAGCAGCAGGGCGTGACCCGGCTGGATGTGGTCAACTTCATTTCGCACGGCATCGCGAAGACTGCGGGGCCGGATGTGGCGAAGGCTGGCGAGCCGCCGGCCGACGGTGACGATGCCAGCGCGCAGAAGGAAACGCCGCTGGCACAATTTACGCAAAACTTGAATCAGCAGGCGCGCGACGGCAAGATTGACCCATTGATCGGACGCGAGCCCGAGGTCGAACGGATGGTGCAGGTGCTGTGCCGACGCCGCAAGAACAATCCGCTGATGGTAGGCGAGGCCGGCGTGGGTAAGACGGCCATCGTCGAAGGGCTGGCATGGCGGATCGTGCGCGGCGAGGTGCCCGACATCCTGGCGGATGCGCAAGTGTTTTCCCTCGACTTGGGGGCGCTGCTGGCGGGCACGAAGTACCGGGGCGACTTTGAGCAGCGGCTCAAGATGGTGCTCAAGGAGTTGAAGGACCGTCCGCATGCGATCCTGTTCATTGATGAAATTCATACGCTGATCGGTGCGGGCGCCGCCTCGGGCGGCACGCTCGATGCGTCGAACCTGCTCAAGCCGGCGCTGTCGTCCGGTCAGCTCAAGTGCATCGGGGCAACGACCTTCACCGAATTCCGGGGCATCTTTGAAAAGGATGCGGCGTTGTCGCGGCGCTTCCAGAAAATCGACGTCACTGAGCCGACGGTCGAGCAGACGGTGGCGATCTTGCGTGGCTTGAAGTCCCGCTTTGAGGAGCACCACGGCGTCAAGTACTCGTCCGGCGCGCTGTCGGCGGCGGCCGAGTTGTCTGCCCGGTTCATCACCGACCGGCATTTGCCGGACAAGGCGATCGACGTGATCGACGAGGCGGGTGCGGCGCAGCGGATCCTGCCCAGGTCCAAGCAAAAGAAGACGATCGGCAAGACGGAGATCGAGGACATTATTTCCAAGATCGCGCGAGTGCCGGCGCAAAGTGTGTCGCAGGACGACCGCAGCAAACTGCAGATGCTGGACCGTGATTTGAAGAGTGTGGTGTTTGGCCAGGATCCGGCAATCGATGCGTTGGCCGCGGCCATTAAGATGGCGCGTGCCGGGCTCGGCAAGACGGACAAGCCGATCGGCGCGTTCTTGTTCTCCGGGCCGACCGGCGTCGGCAAGACAGAGGTGGCGCGTCAACTGGCCTTTACGCTGGGCATCGAGCTGGTGCGCTTTGATATGTCCGAATATATGGAGCGCCATGCGGTGAGCCGGCTGATCGGCGCGCCGCCTGGCTATGTCGGGTTCGATCAGGGCGGGCTGCTGACGGAGGCGGTGACAAAGAAGCCGCATTGCGTGCTGCTGCTCGACGAGATCGAAAAGGCGCACCCGGACATCTTTAATGTGCTACTGCAAGTGATGGACCATGGCACGTTGACGGACAACAACGGCCGTAAGTCGGATTTCCGTAATGTCATCATCATCATGACGACGAACGCGGGCGCCGAGGCGATGAACAAAGCGACGATCGGATTTACGACACGTCGCGAGACCGGCGACGAGATGGCGGACATCAAGCGGATGTTCACGCCGGAGTTCCGCAATCGGCTCGACGCGATCATCAGCTTCCGTTCGCTCGATGAGGAAATCATCATGCGCGTGGTCGATAAGTTCCTGATGCAGCTGGAGGATCAGTTGCACGAGAAGAAGGTCGATGCGTTGTTTACCGATGCGTTGCGCAAGCACTTGGCCAAGCACGGTTTCGACCCATTGATGGGTGCGCGGCCGATGCAGCGGCTGATCCAGGATACGATCCGCCGCGCTTTGGCGGATGAACTGCTGTTCGGCAAGTTGATGAACGGTGGGCGTGTGACGGTCAACGTCGATGACAACGGCAAGGTGCAACTCACGTTCGACGAGAACGCGGCGCCGCGCAATCCGACAAACCCGGAAACGGCCGAAGTCGAGTGACCGCGGCGGTGGTTGCGCAATAGCAAGGCGCGGGCGACGTCCCGCGCTCTTTTATCGATTAGTGCCGGCCAGTGCTGCCGAAGCCGCCGGCACCCCGTTCACTGTGCGAGAAATCGTCGACCACGTTGAATTGCACCTGCGCCACTGGCACCACCACGAGTTGCGCAAGCCGCTCCATTGGATTCAGCGTGAACGCGGTCTCGCCGCGGTTCCATGTGGAGATCATCAACTGGCCCTGATAATCGGAATCGATCAGTCCCACCAGGTTGCCGAGCACGATGCCGTGCTTGTGGCCCAATCCGGAGCGCGGCAAGATCAATGCCGCATAGCCGGGGGTACCGATATGGATGGCCAGGCCGGTTGGCACCAGCGCGGTGGCGCCTGGTTGCAGCACCAGCGGTTCGTCCAGGCAGGCGCGCAGGTCCAGACCGGCGCTACCGGCAGTGGCATAGGCGGGTAGGGCATCCTGCATGCGCGGGTCGAGAATCTTGAGGTCGATGTTCATCAGTCAGTAATGGGAGCAGCGTGCTGGCATGACGGCATGCGCTATGACACGCCGTCGCGGCATCGACGCCGTACAACGCGATGACATCGCCAGCACGCAAAAGACTCAATTATGCCGTCTCGTGCGTTGGCGCGGCCAGATCGAATGCTTGCGCCAGCAATTCGTACGAGCGCAGCCGTGCCTTATAGCTGGCCGCGACGGTGAGTACAATCAACTCGTCGGCGTTGAACTGCTGCTGAATCTCCAGCACACGCGGTACCACCGACTCTGGTGTGCCGATGATGCTGCGTGCTCGTTCGCGCTCGATGATCAGTTGTTCGCGTTCGCCATATGTCTGCTCGAGTGCTTGTTCGACGGTCGGGATCGGTTCATTCAAGCCATACGCCATTTGCACGCGGCGCAGATCGACGGCCTTTTCCAGCGCGTCGGCCTGTTGCTCGGTATCCGCGCAAATCACAAAAACCGCGGCGGCTAAGTAGGGACGAGCTTCAAACCCGGGTTTGAATTGCGTCCGGTATGCCTGCGCGACCGTGTGGCCAAAGAACGCGTTGATGAAGTGCGCGAACGCGAATCGGATGCCAAGCTGCGCAGCCAGTGCACCGCCGAAGTCGCTTGACCCGAGTATCCACAACTGCGGCTGCGTGGCGACATGGGGTTGCAGCAGCACGTCTTTTGCGAGCGAGTCTTCAGCGAGTTGCCCGCGGAACAGCCCGGCCAGTTCGGTCACTTGCTGCGGAAAACACTCGCCACGATTGTACGCGCCGGCCGCGACGGCCTGCGCGGTGCGCATATCACCGCCGGGCGCGCGGCCCACGGCCAGATCGACACGCCCTGGGAACAACGCCTCGAGCATCATAAACTGCTCGGCGACCTTAAACGCACTATAGTAGGGCAGCATGATGCCGCCCGAGCCGATCCGGATGCGTTGCGTGACGCTGCCCAGGCGCGCGAGCATCACCTCCGGTGCGGGATTCGCCACCGAGCGCAAGCCGTGATGCTCCGCGCACCAAAAGCGGGTATAGCCTAGCTGGTCGGCAAGCTGCGCAAGTTCGACGGTGGCGGCAATGGCGTCGGCGACCGAATGGCCGTCGATCACCGGCGTTTGATCGAGTACTGACAGTCGAGTCATCTGAAGACTGG
The DNA here is from genome assembly GCF_037389205.1 of Mycetohabitans sp. B46. NCBI lineage: Bacteria > Pseudomonadati > Pseudomonadota > Betaproteobacteria > Burkholderiales > Burkholderiaceae > Mycetohabitans > Mycetohabitans sp. B46. Next base: position 86,011 of record NZ_JADBGL010000008.1, on the reverse strand, counting down.
ATAGCGTGCCACACGCGTGGCGGGCCGAGAGCAGGGCGCCGTGCGCGCGGGCGTGACTTACGCGAAAAGACTGCCCGGCACGCGCTGCGCAATTTCGTCGACCAACGTGCGCGCGAGTGATTGCTTATCCGCGCGCGGCAACGGCGTCGAGCCGGTTGCTTCGAATAGTACGACTTCGTTGTCATCCTTGCCGAATGTTTTCGGTCCCAGGTTGCCAATCAGCAGCGGGACGTTCTTGCGCCGCCGCTTCGCTTCACCGTTCACGCCAAGCTCGGCGCTTTCCGCCGCGAAGCCGACGCAGTAAGGCGGCGAGGGCAGCGCAGCGACGCTGGCCAGGATATCCGGATTCTCGACGAAGCCCAGCGGCGGCGCCGGCTGACCGGCAGCTTTCTTCAGCTTGTGCTCGGATACCTGAGCGACACGCCAGTCGGCGACCGCGGCGACGGCGATGAAAATGTCGGTGTCGGCGATGGCCGCCATGACCGCGTCGTACATTTGCTGCGCGGTCTGTACGTCCTCGCGGCTCACGCCCCACGGCGTGGCGAGCGCGACCGGGCCGGCGACCAGGTGCACACGCGCACCGGCCTGCGCCGCGGCACGCGCGAGCGCGAAACCCATCTTGCCGCTCGAACGATTGGTGATGCCGCGGACCGGATCAATCGGCTCGAACGTGGGGCCCGCCGTGATCAGCACGCGTTGTCCCGCCAGCTTCTTCGGCTGGAAAAAGGCGATGATCGCTTCGTACACCGCTGCGGGTTCGAGCATGCGGCCGGCGCCGATCTCGCCACATGCCTGCGGGCCGGAGTCCGGGCCGAGCACTGTGATGCCGTCCGCGCGTAGCTGGGCGACGTTGCGTTGCGTCGCCGGGTTTTGCCACATCTGGCGGTTCATCGCCGGCACGACCAGCAACGGGCAGTCACGCGCCGCGGCCAGCGTGGACAAGAGATCGTCGCATAGCCCATTGGCTAGCTTGGCGATGAAGTCAGTCGACGCGGGGGCGATCACGATCGCGTCTGCGCGGCGCGACAGGTCGATGTGCGGCATGTTGTTATCGATTCGTGCGTCCCACTGGCTGGTGTAGACCGGATGGCCGGACAGGGCCTGCATCGTGACCGGCGTGATGAATTGCGTGGCCGCCTCCGTCATCGCCACTTGGACGGTGGCGCCGGCTTGGGTCAGCATGCGTGTCAGCTCGGCCGACTTGTAGCATGCAATGCCGCCCGTCAGTCCAAGCACCAGGTGTTTGCCCGCCAGGTCCATATCGCTCCTTCCGCTATTGCGTGTGTCCGGTGCCGGCATTGTTTCCCGATCCGGGTTTTTCAGCGTGCCGCGCGCACGCGCCTAAGCTCGTCGAGCACCAGCAGCACCGCACCGATCGTGATGCTGCTGTCAGCAATGTTGAACGCCGGCCAATGCCAGTCGCCGACATGAAAATCAAGGAAGTCGATTACATGGCCGTGCACCAGCCGGTCAATGACGTTGCCCAGCGCGCCGCCAAGAATCAGCGCCAGCGCGGTGCAAAACAGTTTCTGCCCGCTGTGGCGCTTGAGCAACCAGGCGATCACCAGCGCGGCGACGATGCCTAAGGCGGTGAACGCCCAGCGCTGCCAGCCGCCGGCAGTCGCCAGAAAACTGAACGCGGCGCCGCGATTGTAGACCAGTAGTAAATTAAAGCATGGCGCAATCGGATGCGGGTCGCCGTACACGAACAAGCGCGACACGGCGATCTTGGATAGCTGGTCGAGCAGGATCACGATTAACGATATGCCTAGCCACGGCATGAGCGTGGCCGAACGGACGGCGTTGCGGGATAAGGTCTTCGCCATTTATGCAATGCTCCGGTGTTCGCCATCTCCGAATAGGTTCGCCGTGCAGCGCCCGCACAGCGTCGGATGCTCGGCGTTCGCGCCCACTTCCTCGCGGTAATGCCAGCAGCGCTCGCACTTCAGGTACCGGGATGCGATCACGTCGATTGCCTCGTCAGCCTCGTTGTCGACCTTGATGACCCGCGCCGCGGAGGTGATCAGCACGAATTTCAAGTCGTCACCGAGGCTCGCGAGGGTAGCGTAGCGTGCACCATGCGCGCGGATCTCGACTTCGGCCTGCAACGACGAGCCGATCCGGCCGGCTTCGCGCGCCGCTTCGAGTGCCTTGGTGACATCGCCGCGCAATTGGCGCACGAGCGCCCATTTATCCAACAACGCCGCCCCTTCGGGCAGCGGCGGATAGACGTAGTATGTTTCAGTGAAAATCGTCGTGTGCCCCGGCTGGAAGATCTTCCACGCTTCCTCCGCGGTGAACGACAGGAATGGCGCGATCAGCCGCAGTAGCCCCTGCGTGATGTGGTACAGCGCCGACTGGGCGCTGCGCCGCGCGTGCGAGTCAACCGCCGACGTATATAACCGGTCCTTAAGCACATCGAGATAGAAGCCGCCGAGGTCCTCTGAGCAGAAGGTTTGCAGCTTGGCCACGACCGGATGGAATTCGTACGCGTCGTAGTGGTCGAGCACTTCCTTTTGCAGCGCGGCGGCGCGCGCAAGCGCGTAGCGGTCGATCTCGAGCCACTGCTCAGGCAGCACCATGTTCCGGTTCGAGTCGAAATCCGACAGATTCGCCAGCAGAAAGCGTAACGTGTTGCGGATCCGGCGGTAGCTTTCCACCACGCGCTTTAGAATCTCATCGGAGATCGACAGTTCGCCGGAGTAGTCGGTCGAGGCCACCCACAGGCGAATGATCTCGGCGCCAAGCTTGTTCGAAACCTCCTGCGGCGCGATCACGTTGCCAACCGATTTCGACATCTTCCGGCCCTGTCCATCGACCGTGAAGCCGTGCGTCAACAGCGCCTTGTAGGGTGGCCTGCCATCGAGCATTGAGCCGGTCAGCAGCGACGAATGGAACCATCCGCGGTGCTGATCCGAGCCTTCGAGGTACAGGTCGGCGGGCCACTGCAGCTGCTGCGCGTGTGAGCCGCGCAGCACATGCCAGTGCGTCGTGCCGGAGTCGAACCAGACGTCCATCGTGTCGCGGTTCTTTTCATATAGGTCAGCGTCGTCGCCGAGTAGCTCGCGTGCATCAAGCGACTGCCATGCCTCGATGCCGTGTTGCTCGACGCGTTGCGCGACCTGTTCGAGCAATTCCAGCGTGCGAGGGTGCAACTGGCCCGTCTCCTTGTGTACGAAGAAGGCCATTGGCACGCCCCACTGGCGCTGGCGCGACAATGTCCAATCGGGTCGATGCGCGATCATGTTGTGCAGTCGCTGCTTACCCCACGCCGGATAGAACGTGGTGGCCTCAATGCCGTCGAGCGCGGTCTCGCGTAGCGTCTTGCCGCCACCGACGGGCGTCAGGTCCATGCCGGCAAACCATTGCGACGTCGCGCGGTAGATGATCGGCGTCTTGTGCCGCCAGCAATGCATATAGCTGTGCGCGTAATGGTTCGTGTGCAGCAATGAACCGGCATTGCGCAACGCGTCGACGATCTTCGGGTTCGCCTCCCAGATCGACAGGCCGCCGAACAGCGGCAACGATTCGATATAGCGGCCGTCGCCCATTACCGGGCTTAGGATGTCGCCATCGTCGATGCCATGCGCCTTGCACGACTGGAAGTCCTCGATGCCGTAGGCCGGCGACGAATGTACGACGCCGGTGCCGGAGTCGATGGTCACATAGTCGCCGAAATAGACCGGCGCAGTGCGCTTGTAGCCCGGGTGCAGGTTGGCCAGCGGATGGTGGAAGCGGATCCCGCCAAGCGCGGCGCCTGGCGCCGACGCGATGACCGTGCCGTCCAGGCCGTACGTGGCCAGGCACGGCTCGACGCGCTCGGAAGCCAGGATCAGCAAGCCGCGCGGCGTGTCCACGAGGCTGTACGACAGCTCTGGGTTCACGTTCAGCGCCTGGTTCGCGGGAAGGGTCCACGGCGTGGTGGTCCAAATCACGATCGCGCCGTCGGCACTGGGCAACGACGGCAGCCCGAATGCCTCGGCGATCCGGTCGGGCTCGGCAAACGGAAACGCGACGTCCACGGCGGGATCGACACGGTCCTTGTATTCGACTTCCGCCTCGGCAAGGGCCGAGCCGCAGTCAAAGCACCAGTTCACCGGCTTCAGGCCGCGGAACACATAGCCCTTTTCAAGGATGCGTGCGAGCGCGCGGATTTCGTTCGCCTCGTTCGCGAAGTTCATCGTGCGATACGGGTTGTCCCAATCGCCGATCAACCCAAGCCGGCGGAAATCGGCTTTCTGGCGCTCGATCTGCTCGGCGGCATATTCGCGTGCGTTACGTTGCACCTGCTCGACCGGCAGCGACTTGCCGAAGCGCTTCTCAATTTGGATTTCGATCGGCATGCCGTGACAATCCCATCCGGGCACATAATCCGCGTCAAAGCCGGCCATGTTGCGCGCCTTGACGATCATGTCCTTTAGGATCTTGTTGACCGCGTGTCCGATATGGATATCGCCGTTCGCATAGGGCGGGCCGTCGTGCAGCACGAACTTCGGCCGCCCCCGGCTGGCCTCGCGAATCGCTTCGTACACCTTGTTCTGTTGCCATTCCTGGACCCATTGCGGTTCGCGCTTGGGCAAGTCGCCGCGCATCGGAAACGGCGTGTCGAGCAAGTTGACGGGGTACTTGGAAGGCTGCTTGGAATCGGCTTTCTTGTCACTCATGATCGGGATGGTAGAGAAGTTCGGTGGCCGCTAACGGCGCATGCCGGCCGCATCGGCGAAGCACGGCATGTCGCGCGGGCGCGGGGCACATGTCGTCGGCCCCCCACACGCGTCACCGCGCACCTTGCCGGTACGCGGTGACGCAGCGCTATCTAATTCGGTCAGTGGCGGACGTCGCAAAATCGCCCCCCGGGCCGGGGCCGCCACGCTGCTCGGGCTGCGTGGCGGGATGGGCCGGTGCTGCCGCCCGGTCGCCTTGCGCGGCGAAGTATTCACGGGCGGTGGCGACATCGCACGCGATCGCCCGGCCGAGCGCCTCCAGGTCCACAAACTTCTGCTCGTCGCGCAATTTTTCAAGAAATTCGACCCGCACCAGCTTGCCGTACGCGTCGCCATGCCAGTCTAGTAAATGTACTTCCAACAAGACGCGGCCAGAATCGTCCACGGTCGGGCGCCAGCCCAGGCTGGCTACGCCAGGCAACGGGCCCGCCTCGATGCCGTGTACCCGCACGATAAAGATGCCGGCCAGCGCGGGACGCTTGTGCGAGATCGGCAGATTCAGCGTCGGAAAGCCGAGGTCGCGTCCCAGTTTCATGCCATGCACGACGTGGCCGCTGATCACGATCGCTCGGCCGAGCGCGGTGCGAGCCGCCGCGAGGTCGCCCGCAACGAGCGCGGCGCGCACGGCCGAACTGGAGATGCGCGCGCCGGATGGGTCCGCTACGGTGGGCATCTGCTCGACCTCGAAGCCATACCGTGCGCCGGCCGCCTTGAGCGACAGGAAGTCACCGGCGCGCTTTGCCCCGTACCGAAAGTCGTCGCCGATCATGACCCAGCGCGCGTGCAATCCGTTGACGATGATGTGCTCGACGAACGCGGCCGGCGACTGGCTGGCGAACGTGTGGTTGAAATGCTCGACCACGACCCGGTCCACGTCGTTGCGCCGCAATGCCTCAAGCTTGTCGCGCAGCATCGTGATGCGCGGTGGTGCGCCGGCCGGATCGAAGAACTCGCGGGGGTGCGGTTCGAACGTCATCACGCAGACCGGCAGCGCGCGCGCGTTGGCGGCGGCACGCACCCGCGCCAGCAACGCCTGGTGGCCGCGATGCACGCCGTCGAAGTTGCCGATCGTCAACGCGCAGGGCGCGCGCTCTCGGCATTTGGAAGACCCCTGAAGACTCTCACGATGATTGGCCGGTCGGGCTGCGGCGTTGGATGGCCGCGCCGACGCATCGCGTCGGCACATTGCCGCAAAGCCCACGATTATAAACGCTCGCACCCGATTTCGGCGGGGAACCGGTGGATCGGCGCAGGCAGCAGGGGCGCCGATGATAAAATCCATGGATGAAAAAACTCGTCATCCTGATTTCCGGACGCGGCTCTAACATGGAGGCGATCGTGCGCGCATGCGCCGCGCAACGCTGGCCGGCGCGCGTTGCCGCGGTCGTCTCCAGCCGACCCGATGCCGCGGGCTTGACGTTCGCTGCCGCGCACGGCATCGCCACGGCGGTCGTTGACCACGCACAGTTCGACGGGCGCGAGGCGTTTGATGCAGCGCTGGCACAGGTGCTGGATGCGCATGCGCCGGATCTCGTCGTGCTGGCCGGCTTCATGCGCGTGCTGACGCCGGCGTTCGTTGAGCGCTATGCGGCCCGCATGATGAACGTGCATCCATCGTTGCTCCCCAGCTTCACGGGTCTACATACGCATCAGCGCGCGCTGGACGCAGGCGTGGCGGTGCACGGCGCGACGGTCCATTTCGTGACTGCTGAATTGGATCATGGCCCGATCATTGCGCAGGGCGTGGTGCCGGTGCTTGCCGGCGACGATGCTGCTGCGCTTGCTGCACGGGTACTGCGCCTGGAGCACGAGCTTTATCCGCGCGCGGTGCGCTGGTTTGTCGAGGATCGGCTGCGCGTGCGTGACGGCCGGGTGGAGTTGGCGGCCGCCGAGCCGCGGCTGGTGTTGGGCGGGGATAGGGTATGAAGCTACATGGATTTTTGATCGGCCAGACCGAAGCGTTGCTGGGCGACGTGCTGAAGTTTGCCGGTCCGGCTGACGTGGCCACGAGCCGATTCTTTCGCGCGCATCCGAAGCTTGGCCACGCCGAGCGCGGTGTGATCGCCGAGACGGTATTCGCGGTACTGCGCCGCAAGATGGAATATGGGCATTTGGCTGAGAGCGGCAGCGGCACGCCGGCACGTCGGCTGACGCTGCTCGGCCTGATGCAGACCGCCGGCCTGAACGCATTGCGTCCGCATCTGTCGCAACAGGAATTCGCGTGGCTCGACCACGTGTCGAAGATCGATCCGGCGAGCCTGCCGGCGCGCGTGCGCACAAACTTGCCGCCCTGGATCGAGTCTGCGTTGGGTGTGCGTCTGGCCGCCCTCGATGCTGGGCCGGATGCGGTGGCGCAGGAGTTGGCGCGGCTCGCTGCGGCGCTGAACTATCCGGCGCCGCTGGATCTGCGTGCCAATCCGATCCGCACCAATCGCGATGCGGTGCTCGCCGCGCTGGCGGAGGCGGGCGTGCAGGCGGAGCCGACGCCGTATGCGCCGCTGGGCATTCGGGTAGCCGGCAAGCCCGCGATCCATACGTTGGCCGCTTTTCAGCAAGGGTGGTTTGAGGTACAGGACGAGGGCAGCCAACTGTTGTGCCAGCTGGTCGCGCCGCGCCGCGGCGAGATGGTCGTCGATTTCTGCGCCGGAGCGGGCGGCAAGACGCTCGCGCTGGGTGCGATGATGCGCTCGTCCGGGCGGCTGTACGCGTTCGATGTGTCCGACAAGCGGTTGAGCAAGCTCAAACCCAGGCTCGCGCGCAGTGGCTTATCGAACGTGCACCCGGTCGTCATCGACAGCGAGCATGATGTGAAGATCAAGCGGCTGGCCGGCAAGATCGATCGCGTGCTGGTCGATGCGCCGTGCAGCGGCCTGGGTACGCTGCGCCGCAATCCGGATCTCAAGTGGCGTCAAACGCCGCAATCGGTCGCTGAGCTGGCGGTGAAGCAGGCATCAATCCTTGCCGCTGCCGCGCGACTGCTCAAGCCGGGCGGGCGGCTCGTCTACGCGACGTGCAGCTTGCTTGGCGATGAGAACGAGGGCATCGTCGAGTCATTCATCGCCGCTCACCCGATGTTCGAACGCGTGCCGGCGAGCCAGGTGCTGGCCGAGCAAAAGATCGCGCTCGATACCGGCGATGACCTGACGCTGTGGCCGCACCGGCACGGCACCGATGGCTTCTTTGCGGCGGTGATGCAACGGGTGGCGTGACATGCAGGATCAGGTACTGACGCACCTGTTCGGCGACTTGATGCGCGAGATCGGCCAGCCGATGCGTGACCTTGGCCAGCCGGCGGTGCTTTGGCAAGTCGTTGCGCTGATCGGCGCGCTAGCGCTGGCATGGGGGCTCGCCGGTTACGCCCGCCAGCGGCTGGACGCGTATCGCCGCGCCCGCCACGCGGCAGTACGCTTCGGCGCGGATGGACTGAACAAGGCGTTGTTTCCGTTCCTCGGCTGGTTGATCGTTGGCGGCACGGGACTTGTGCTGGGCCAGGCGATGAAAACGTCGCTACTGGACCTGGCGCGGGTGCCGCTGTTCGGTATAGCGCTGATCTATGTGGCGTTGTACCTAATGCGCCGGGTGTTTTCCCGGGACGGGCACCTGCGCGGGCTCGCGTACCTGGTTGAGAAAATCGTCACCGTGCTGGTATGGGCCGGCATGGCGCTGACCGTGGTGGGCATTCAGGACGACGTGCTGCACTGGATGGCCAGCGTGGAGTTTCGCGTGGCCAACGCGCACTTGAGCCTGCTGTCGCTGTGCAATGGCCTGCTGTGGGTCATGATCACGTTGATTGGCGCACTGTGGGCGGGCCGCACGCTGGACGAGCGGCTCATGCGGGCCCATTCACTCGATGCGAACCTGCAGGTTGTGCTGTCGCGTATCGGCCGGGCGTCATTGATCCTAGCCGCGGTGCTGGTAAGCCTGTCGATCGTCGGCATCGATATCACCGTGCTCGGCGTATTGGGCGGCGCGCTTGGCGTCGGGCTGGGCTTTGGATTGCAGAAGATTGCCAGCAACTACGTGTCGGGGTTTATCATCCTGCTGGACCGCTCACTGCGGCTCGGCGACACAATTTGCGTGGGCGGTCTGCAAGGCCGGGTCACGCAGATCCGCACCCGCTACACGGTGGTGCGCGGGCTGGATGGCGTCGAGACGCTGGTGCCGAACGAGAAGCTGATCACCGATATTGTGCAGAACCAGTCGTCGTTCCTCACGCGCGGCTGGACCAAGGTGTCGGTCCAAGTGGTGTATGGGACGGACGTGGACCTCGCGATGCGCGTGCTCGTCCAGGCTACGCAGGGCGTGGAGCGCGTGTTGCAGGATCCGGCGCCACGCCCTTATCTTGCCGGATTCGGTGCCAACGGGATCGAGCTGGAGCTGGGTTTCTGGATTGCCGACGCGGCGCTCGGTACCGCGTCGGTGCGCTCGGCCGTCAACTACAATATCTGGGCGGGGTTCAATGCGCACGGTATCCGCATTCCGGTCGCGCAGCGCGAGGTGCGGATTCTCAATGCCGCGGCCATCGAACCGTTCTCTACTGCTATTGAACCGATGCCGGTCGCCGCAGTCGAAATAGCCGATTAGCTCGATTCCTCCTTTCCTATGCCATGCACTAGTCCTATGTCTTGCACTAGAGTATGTCGCGCGTCAGGGGCTGCGACTGTGTGCCACGCAACAGGGAATCATTTTTGTGACAGGCACTTGCGGTTGATCAGGTAGAATCTTGAATCAGCCCTTTCGCGGCCGCCGCGACAGGTCACGTCCGATACTTTAATCGGGCGTTTTTTCCGATTTTGTTTTCCGGGTATTAATTTGCTGAATTTCGTGCTTGATTTCGTTGCCCATGGCCTACTGAACTGGTCTTGGTGGCAAATCGTGCTGTATACGCTCGTGATGACGCACATCACGATCATCGGTGTCACTGTTTACCTGCATCGGCACCAGGCGCACCGCGCGTTGGACTTGCATCCGATCGCCAGCCACTTCTTCCGCTTCTGGCTGTGGCTGACCACGGGCATGGTCACCGGCCAGTGGGCGGCGATCCATCGCAAGCATCATGCGAAATGCGAGACCGATGAGGATCCGCACAGTCCGCAGACGCGCGGGATATGGAAAGTGCTGCTCGAAGGCGCCGAACTGTACCGCGCCGAGGCGAAGAACGAGCAAACGCTGAAGAAGTACGGGCACGGCACGCCGGACGATTGGCTCGAGCGGCATGTCTACGCGAAGCATGCGGTGCTCGGCGTGACGATCATGGCGTTGATTGACTTGGCGCTGTTCGGCATCGTCGGCATTTCGGTGTGGGCCATCCAGATGGTGTGGATTCCGTTCTGGGCTGCTGGCGTGGTCAATGGCCTCGGCCATTTCTGGGGCTACCGCAATTTCAACTGTGCGGATGCAAGCACGAACCTGTTCCCATGGGGCATTCTGATTGGGGGGGAGGAGCTGCACAACAATCACCACACCTATGCGACGTCGGCAAAGCTGTCCAACAAATGGTACGAGTTCGACATCGGCTGGATGTACATCCGACTCATGTCGGCATGCCGGCTCGCGAAGGTGAAGAAAATTGCACCGACGCCGAAGCTGGCGGCGCGCAAGGCGGTGCCCGACCTGGATACATTGCACGCGGTGCTGGCCAACCGCTACGAGGTGATGGCGCGCTATGCGAAAACGGTCAAGCGGGCGTACCGGCAGGAGTTGGCACACTTGAAGGAATTGGGCGCGCGTGAGAAGTACGCGCTGATCAAGGGCGCGCGCGAGTGGATCCATAAGGATGAGGCTGGCCTGGACGAGCCGCAGAAAAGGCAACTGATGCAGATCTTCGCCAGCAGCCAGCGCCTGCGCACGTATTATCAGTTGCGGGTGGAGCTGGCACAGATATGGGATCGCTCGAACGCGTCACGCGAGCAATTGCTGTCGCACTTACAGGACTGGTGCCATCGCGCCGAGCAAAGCGGCATCCAGGCATTGCAGGAGTTCGCATTGCGCCTGCGCCGCTACGCGTAAAGGCGGGCGTCGGCCAATTCCGTTACACTTGAAGTTCGTCTTGCCACAAAAACCCCGCATAGGCGGGGTTTTTCGTTTCGGCGCACCATAAAGGCGACCAGCGTGCGTCAATGGGGATGCTCGCGGATGGTGGTGCAGACGGTCACACTGAGCAGCGAGAGGATCATGATGAACCAGCATTCGATCAGGACGGTCGAGTTTGACCAACCGGTGATGCCCAACGGAGCTTGCAGCGTCGGGCAAGCATGGGCGCGTGTGCCGCAGAGCCTATCGGCGGCTGAGCGCGCCGAGCTGCGCGTGCGCCTGCGCGAGTTGCTGGCGCAGCGGCAGGCCGTGCTGGTCGCCCATTATTATGTCGACCCGGAGCTGCAGTCTCTCGCGGAGGAAACCGGCGGGTGTGTTGCCGATTCACTGGAAATGGCCCGCTTCGGCCGTGATCACGATGCCCGTACGCTGGTCGTGGCCGGCGTGCGTTTCATGGGCGAGACCGCGAAGATTCTGAGCCCCGAAAAGCGCGTGCTGATGCCGGACCTGGATGCGACATGCTCGCTCGATCTAGGCTGTCCTGCCGACCAGTTTGCCGCGTTCTGCGACGCCCATCCTGACCGAACCGTCGTCGTGTACGCGAACACGAGCGCGGCGGTCAAGGCCCGTGCGCACTGGATGGTGACTTCGTCAATCGGGCTCGATATTGTCGCCGCGCTGCATGCGCGCGGCGAGAAGATCTTGTGGGCGCCGGACCGCCATTTGGGCAGCTACATCCAGCGCAAGACCGGCGCCGATATGCTGATGTGGCAGGGCTCGTGTCTCGTGCACGACGAATTCAAGGGAATCGAGCTGGACTTGTTGCGTGCCGAGCATCCGGACGCCAAGGTACTCGTGCATCCGGAGTCGCCGGAATCGGTCGTTGCGCAGGCCGACGTGGTCGGCTCGACCACGCAACTGATCGACGCGGCGAAGGCGCTTGACGCGACCCAGTTCATCGTAGCCACCGACCTGGGCATCCTGTACAAGATGCAGGCGGCGGCGCCGGGCAAGACGTTCATCGCCGCGCCGACCGCGGGCAACAGCGCAACATGCAAAAGCTGTGCGCATTGCCCATGGATGGCGATGAACAGCCTGACCAATCTCGTCGCCGTGCTGCAGTCTGGTGCAAACGAGATATTTGTCGATCCGGCCATCGCTCAGCGTGCGCGGATGCCGATCGACCGCATGCTGGACTTCGCGGCGCAGAAAAAGCGCAATATACGGGCGAGCGGCGACCTGGCGCGCGATGATGCGTTGTTTCGACATGTGGGGGCGGCGTGATGGGCGTGACCAACAGCCGCGAGATCCGCACGGTGGCGGTGCCGCAGTGGGACGGCTATGAGCAAATCCGCCAGCACTACGGCGACGCGTTCACGGCCGCGCTGCACCGGAACGTGCAAGACGCGCTGGCCGAGGATGTTGGCGCGTGCGACTGGACGGGCTTGCTTGTGCCCGCCAACGACGTGTTCGATGCCCGGATCATCGTGCGCGAGCCCGCTGTGCTATGCGGTGTACTCTGGTTTGCTGAAGTGATGCGTCGTGTCGATGCCCGCATCGAACTGTCATGGCATTATCGTGAAGGCGAATGGATGCACGCCGATACGCCAGTGTGCTCGTTGCGCGGCCCCGCGCGCGCGCTGTTGACGGCCGAGCGCAATGGCTTGAATTTTTTACAATTGTTGTCCGGCGTCGCGACAGCCACGCGCCGATACGTCGATGCGATTGCCAGCACCCGGGCGCGGATTCTCGATACACGCAAGACGCTGCCTGGCCTGCGGCTGGCGCAAAAATATGCCGTTCGGGTCGGCGGCGGCGACAACCAGCGGCTGGCGCTGTATGACGGCATCCTAATTAAGGAAAATCATATTGCGGCCGCGGGCGGTGTTGCCGCCGCGCTGCAGGCCGCGCATGCGTTGCAGGCGAGTGTGCCGGTGCAGGTCGAGGTCGAGACGCTTGAACAACTGCAGGTGGCACTGGCGCATCGTGCTCAATCGGTGTTGCTAGACAACTTCACGCTGGACATGATGCGTGATGCGGTTGCGCTGAACAATCATCGGGCCCTGCTTGAGGTCTCCGGGGGGGTTGGCTTGGACACGGTGTGCGATATCGCGGCGACCGGCGTGGATCGGATATCGATTGGCGCACTGACCAAGGACGTGCGCGCGACCGACTATTCGATGCGGATCCTCGATCGCGCGTAGCCGCCGGCGCTGGGTCGTCGCGGGCGTGGCTACGGGCAATCAGATCGAGTGGTGGCGGGCTCGCTTCGGGCTCAGCACCGTTGGCATCGCTTTAGGTAACGCCTGCTCCCAGTCGCGGCTGAAATGCAAGCCGCGGCTTTCGCACCGGGAGCGGGCACTGTCGACGATCAGCAACGCCACATCGACCAGGTTGCGCAACTCGAGTAGGTCGCGGCTGATACGAAAATGCGCATAGTACTCGTGGATCTCATCGCGCAGCAGCGCTAGCCGGTGCTTTGCCCGCGCCAGTCGCTTGTCGGTTCGCACAATGCCGACATAGTTCCACATCAGCCGCCGCACCTCATCCCAGTTGTGGGCCACGACGACCTCTTCGTCGGCATCGGACACGCGGCTCTCATCCCACTCCGGCAATTTAAGCTTGTGCGCGGCATGAAACCCTGCGTCTTCGATGGCTCGCGCCGCGGCCCTGCCGATGACCAAGCACTCCAGCAGCGAATTGCTGGCAAGCCGGTTGGCGCCGTGTAAGCCCGTATAAGAGGTTTCGCCGACCGCGTAGAGTCCGGTAAGATCGGTTCGGCCGGCCAGGTCGGTCACGACGCCGCCGCACGTGTAATGGGCGGCCGGTACGACGGGGATTGGGGCGCGTGTGATATCGATGCCGAACTGCTGGCATCGGGCAAGGATTGTCGGGAAATGCTTGTGCAGGAATGCAGCCGGTTGGTGACTGATATCGAGATAGACGCAATCGATACCGCGCTTTTTGATTTCAAAGTCAATTGCGCGGGCGACGATGTCGCGTGGTGCCAATTCCGCGCGCTTGTCATGCTGCGGCATGAAGCGGGTGCCGTCCGGCAGCTTCAGTAATCCGCCTTCGCCGCGCACCGCCTCGGAAATAAGGAACGAGCCGGCATACGGATGGTACAGGCAGGTCGGATGGAATTGAATGAACTCCATGTTCGCCACCCGTGCGCCTGCCCGCCAGGCCATCGCAATGCCGTCGCCAGTCGCGGTGTCCGGATTCGTCGTGTATAAGTAGACCTTGCCGGCACCGCCGGTGGCCAGCACGGTGTGCGGTGCCTCGATCGTTAGTGTCTTGCCGCTTTCAATGTCGAGCACGTACAGCCCGAGGCAATGCCGGCCCGGCAACCCGAGCCGGTCGGACGTGACCAGGTCGATCGCGCAATGATGCTCGAGCAGGGTGATGTTCGGGCGTCGGCGAGCTTGTTCGGCAAGCGTCGACAGTACCGCGTGGCCAGTGGCATCGGCCGCATGAATGATGCGCCGATGGCTGTGTCCGCCCTCGCGCGTCAGGTGAAACCCCAATTCGGCGTTATCGTCCTTGGTGAACGGCACGCCTTCGCCGACCAGCCATTCGATCGCCGAGCGTCCGTTCTCGACGATGAAGCGCGTTGCGGGTTCGTCGCATAGGCCTGCGCCGGCGACCAGCGTATCGCGGACATGGCTCTCGATGCTGTCTGCCGAATCCAGTACAGCTGCGATGCCCCCTTGCGCCCAGTTGCTGGCACCGTCGGACAGGGCCCGCTTTGCGATGACGGCGACCCGGCAGGTGGGCGCTAGGTTCAACGCCACGCTCAACCCAGCTAGCCCACTACCGACGATGACGACGTCGAAATTCATTGGGATGGTCTCCTCATACCATACGTGACGGGCCCGAACCCGTACGTGGAAACGAAGGAGCATACCCCGATGTGACACGACGTGCAAAAAGCAAAAGACCCCGGAGGCCGGGGTCTTTTGCTCTTCGTCAGGCTCCACAGTCTCGAGAGAGACGTTGAGCTTCCGACCGGCGGGCCGATCGGAGGTCCCGCAGATCCATTACTTGATCTTCGTTTCCTTGTATTCCACGTGCTTGCGCGCGACTGGGTCGAACTTCATGATCGCCATCTTTTCAGGCATCGTGCGCTTGTTCTTCGTCGTGGTGTAGAAGTGGCCGGTTCCGGCCGTCGATTCCAGCTTGATCTTGTCGCGAGCGCCTTTGGCCATGTCGCAGCTCCTTAAGCTTCACCGCGCGCACGCAGGTCTGCGAGCACGGGATCGATGCCATTCTTGTCGATCAGGCGCAGGCCCGCGTTCGAAACGCGCAGTCGCACCCAGCGATTTTCGCTTTCCACCCAGAACCGGCGGCTTTGCAAGTTCGGGAGGAAGCGACGCTTGGTCTTGTTGTTCGCGTGGGAAACGTTATTGCCGACCATCGGCGCTTTCCCAGTAACTTGACATTTGCGTGCCATCAGAGCACTCCTAATACGCTTAAATTCGGGTGATACGAGAGGGTTGGTATGGGCAAACCGCAATCCTAGCAGAAAAAGATAAGGAAAATCAACCTGTTTTGCGTCATCCGCACGAACTGTCGTGCGTGCCCGGCTATAGCAGTCCGTGGCGCGCGAGCGACAAAATGGTGTCCGATGTCACGATGAAATGATCGAGCAGCTTGACGTCCATCAAGCACAACGCATCCTTGAGCGTGCGTGTCATCGACAGGTCCGCCGCACTGGGCTGCGCCGCGCCGGAGGGGTGGTTATGCGCAATGATCAACGCGGCGGCGTTGGTTTCCAGCGCGCGTCTGACGACTTCGCGCGGATAGACTGCGGCATGCGACAACGAGCCGCGGGACAGCTCCTCCGCATGGATCATACGCAGCCGAGTGTCGAGGAACAAGCAAACAAACACCTCATAGGGCCGGGTGCCAATCATCAGGCGCAGATAGTCTTCGACGATCTCGGGGCGATCCAGTGTCGCCTGCTCGCGCGATTGCTCGCCCAGCGCGCGTCGCGCGATCTCCGTGGCCGCCTGCAGCCGTGCGATCTTTGCTGGTCCGACGCCGGTGACCTGAATCAACTCGTCATGGGACGCGCTGAACAACCCGCGCAGTGAGCCAAAGCGCGCCAGCAATTGCTGACCCAGTCCGACCGCATCGCGTCCGCGACTGCCGCTGCCCAGGTACAGTGCAACCAGCTCCGCGTCGGTCAGGGCACGCGCACCGGCAACGAACAATCGCTCCCGTGGCCGCTCATGTTCCGGCCATTGACGGATCGGGATCGGCACATGTTGGCGCGCCGTCGGGTTGTCGGTTCCGGGTTGCATTGATTAACCTCCATGTTGGTGTCGCTGCGGTGGCTTACAATGACAGCTTGCGTGGTCGCAGTCCGCGGCGCGCGGTATTTGAAACTTGCGCATGAGCATCATTGATATTGCCGAGGTGAAGCCCGGTTCCCATGTCACGCTGCACTACCGGCTTTCGCTGGAGGGGGGCGCGGACATCGTCAACACGTTCGACGACAAGCCTGCGACGCTGTTGCTCGGCGCGGGACAGCTCGCGGGACCACTGGAAGACATTCTGCTCGGCATGAAAGTCGGGCACCACTCGGCCATTCGGCTGGCACCGGAGCAGGCATTTGGCGTGCGTAATCCGGAACTGGTGCAGAAGGTCTCGCTGGCCACGCTGCGTGAAAATTCGATGATTGGCGAGGATTTCTCTCCTGGCGATTTGGTCGAATTCAACGCCCCTAGTGGAGCGCGCTATGCCGGCGTGCTCAAGGAGGTCGGCGAGACGTATGCGCTGTTCGACTTCAACCACCCGCTGGCCGGCCAGCATCTGACCTTTGAGGTCCAGATCATCGGCATTCTGTAGGAAGCGCTATGACCGCAACAACCGAATACCCGAGTGAAATACTGCTGGCGCAGCCGCGTGGATTTTGCGCGGGCGTCGATCGGGCGATCGAGATCGTTGAGCGTGCATTGACGCTGTTCGGTTCGCCGATCTACGTGCGTCACGAGATCGTGCACAACGCCTATGTTGTGGATGACCTGCGTCGCAAGGGCGCGATATTCGTTGAATCGCTCGACGACGTCCCGGACGGCGCGACGCTGATCTTCAGCGCGCACGGCGTGCCGAAGGCAGTGCGCACCCGCGCGCTCGACAGAGGATTGCGGGTCTTTGACGCCACCTGCCCGCTGGTCACCAAGGTGCACATGGAGGTGGCCAAGCTGCGTGCCGAAGGTTTCGAGATCGTGATGGTTGGCCATCGCGGCCATCCGGAGGTCGAAGGTACGATGGGGCAGGCCAGTGCGGGCATGCACCTAGTCGAGACCGCGGCGGACGTTGCTGCGCTAAAGGTCGCCGATGCCGACCGGCTTGCATACGTGACGCAGACCACGCTGTCGATCGACGATGCAATGGAGGTGATCGGCGCGCTGAAGGCGCGCTTTCCCGCCATTCGCGAGCCGAAGAAGCAAGACATCTGCTACGCGACGCAAAACCGGCAGGATGCGGTGAAATTCATGGCGCCGCAGTGCGATGTCGTGATCGTCGTCGGCAGTCCGAACAGCTCCAACTCGAACCGCCTACGCGAAGTGGCGCAAAAGCGTGGCGTGCCGGCCTACATGGTTGATGCGCCGGAGCAAATCGATCCGGCCTGGTTGGGCGGCAAGCAACGCGTTGGCGTGACGGCGGGCGCTTCGGCACCCGAGGCATTGGCACAGGCGGTCGTCGAGCGGCTGCGTCAATTGGGCGCTTGCTCTGTCCGGACGCTGGATGGCGTCCAGGAAAACGTCTCCTTCCCATTGCCCAAAGGGCTGGCGCTGCTAGCTTGAGCCACCGCGGCGGCGCCTTACCGCCTGAGGCGGCGGCCTCATCGGCCTTGCGCAGTAGCGCTGCACGCTGTGTGACAGCATCGACTTCAACTTGCTCCCGCGCTTCGCGTTGGCGCTGGACGAAATCGCGCATTAGATCGCGCACCACTTGGGACGCCGGGCGGTGCGCTGCTTTGGCTTCGGCCGCAAAAGCGTCGCGCAGCTCGGGTTCCAGCTTCATCGTGAAAACAGGGGTTTTTGACACGGGTGACCTCAATCCATTAATTGATACTGATTCGGTATAGACGATGTCAGTATCAATGGCAGCCTTCGTATTTCGCAGACGCGGCCGGCCCATGCGCTTTGCCAAATCAGGCGTGGTTTTACGGGGCGGCGGCGAAAATGCGAGGGCTGTTGGGGGAGGACCACTCTTGTGGAAGTCGAGCTGCGACTGTTCTGGCGGATCGTCCGAGCCTTCTGGCGACGGGTCGTCCGAGCCGAGCGCGCCATGCCCGACGCTACCCCATCCTCACGTGCCGTCAGCACAGGAATAGGGCGCAGGCTGGTTTTGAATATTGTTCACTGCAAAAACGGCGTTACAATGCGCGCGTTTCGTAACCTGTTTAGGGACGAAAGTCGTCTTGCTGTAAGGCGCGGGAGACCTACTTAATGCGGAACCGATTTGTTGGCACTGTATCCGGGACGCGCTTGCGGCGTACACCGATCGCGCGCAGCAGGATGAAACGAAGACTGGTGGATTTTGCCGTATCGTCCTATTCGGAAAGTTGGGCTGCTATTCGCACGGGGCAGATGGCGGCGCCAGGCCGTGTGCGGCTCACTGACTACAGCGAGGTAATGCGCCACATCAAACTGGTTGACAACGGCGTGTAGCGCTGCGGCACCGGGCTAACCCTCGGTGCCGTTTTCGTATCCGCCACGCCAATTGACGTATTTCCATGACGAATACGCCAATATCGTCGGCGGCAGACCTTTACCGGTTCATTTTGGGTACCAGGAGCACCGCGCGCTTCGCCTCGCCATGCCGCATCACCTGCGGCCCGGCTGCGTTCCGTGGCGTACGGTCCAAGGAGCATTCAATGGATATTTTCATCCAACAGATCTTGAATGGTCTGGTGCTGGGCAGCGTCTACGCGATCATCGCGTTGGGCTACACAATGGTGTACGGGATTCTGGGCATCATCAACTTCGCGCATGGTGACGTACTGATGGTGGGCGCGATGGTCGCGCTCTCGGCGATCAGCGTGCTGCAGACGCATTTCCCTGGGCTGGGCAACGTGCCCACGCTGGTCATTGCACTGATGATTGCCGCAGTCGTATGTGCGTGCCTCGGTTTCACGATTGAAAAGGTGGCGTACCGGCCGCTGCGTCGTGCGCCGCGCCTGGCTCCGTTGATCACCGCCATCGGTGCTTCCATCCTATTGCAGACGTTAGCGATGATCATTTGGGGGCGCAACCCGCTGTCGTTCCCGCAGTTGATTTCCACCAATCCGCTTCATGTCATCGAGGCCACTGATACGTCGCCTGGCGCCGTGATCTCGCCCACTGAAGTGGTGATCATCGTCACGGCGTTTGTCGTGATGGTCGGGCTGCTGCTGCTGGTGCACAAGACCAAGCTCGGACGGGCAATGCGCGCGATCGCGGAGAACCCAAATGTGGCCAGTCTGATGGGCGTGAACCCGAACGTCGTGATCTCAGCGACGTTCATGATCGGCTCGGCGCTGGCTGCCTTGGCTGGCGTGATGATCGCCTCCGAGTACGGCAGCGCGCATTTCTACATGGGCTTCATCCCGGGCCTGAAGGCATTCACGGCAGCGGTGCTGGGGGGCATCGGCAATCTGGGCGGCGCAATGGTGGGGGGCGTGCTGCTGGGGCTGATCGAGCAGCTGGGCGCCGGCTACATCGGCGATCTCACCGGCGCAGTGATCGGCAGTAACTACCAGGACGTGTTTGCGTTCGTGGTGCTGATCATCGTGCTGGTCTTGCGTCCGTCCGGCTTGTTGGGCGAGCGCGTTGCCGATCGTGCCTGACGCGTCTTGAGGAGCACTCAATATGACTTCCATTCAACCCACCGAGACGTCCATGGCACGGGTTCCGGTCAAGAGGACGGCTAAAGACCATGGGATCATACTGCTGGTGACAGTGCTGGTCGTCTGCACGCCACTGCTCATTGGCGCCGTGGGCGGGCCCTATTGGGTGCGCGTGCTGGACTTCGCGATGCTGTACGTGATGCTGGCGTTAGGGCTGAACGTGGTGGTGGGGTTCTGCGGATTGCTGGACTTGGGCTATATCGCATTCTATGCCGTGGGCGCCTATACGGCCGCACTGTTGTCCTCGCCTCATCTCACCACCCAATTCGAGTGGATCGAGCATCTAGCGCCCGGCGGGCTGCACGTATCGATTCTGCTGATCGTGCCGGTGGCGATGGCCTTGGCTGCCGTGTGCGGTGTGTTACTCGGCGCGCCGACGCTGCGCCTGCAGGGCGACTATCTGGCGATCGTCACGCTGGGCTTTGGTGAAATCGTGCGGATCTTCATGAACAACATGGATCGCCCGGTGAACGTGACCAACGGCCCGAAAGGCATCACGGGCATCGATCCGGTGCAGATCGGCGGCTTCAATCTCGCGCAGACCCACGAACTGTTCGGCCTTAAGCTCCCGGCGGTCTACCTGTATTACTACTTGTTCGTGCTCTGTTCGCTGTTCGTGATCTT
Source organism: Mycetohabitans sp. B46 (assembly GCF_037389205.1). NCBI lineage: Bacteria > Pseudomonadati > Pseudomonadota > Betaproteobacteria > Burkholderiales > Burkholderiaceae > Mycetohabitans > Mycetohabitans sp. B46. Next base: position 65,728 of record NZ_JADBGL010000008.1, on the reverse strand, counting down.
CGTCTGCACGCGGCTACAGCATTCGCGTATCGGCCGCGCGTGGGCCGCGATTCGGGAGGATGAGGTCGCCGCGAAGGCGATGGGCATTAATACACGCAACGTGAAGTTACTGGCGTTCGCAATGGGTGCCTCATTCGGCGGGCTGTCCGGCGCGATGTTCGGTGCGTTCCAGGGATTCGTGTCACCGGAGTCGTTCACCTTCTGGGAATCGGTAATGGTGCTCGCGTGCGTGGTGCTCGGCGGCATGGGACATATTCCCGGAGTGATTCTCGGCGCGGTGCTGCTCGCGGTATTCCCGGAATGCCTGCGCTCGACGATGGGACCGCTGCAGAACGCGATCTTTGGCCATCAGATCCTCGACACGGAAGTGATCCGACAGTTGCTGTACGGGCTGGCGATGGTGGTAATCATGCTGTATCGGCCGGCAGGGCTGTGGCCGGCGGCCAAGCATGAGGACAAGCTCGCCAAGATCGCGCGGCGCAACGGCAAGCAGGCCTTGCGCGCGTGACGCGTCTGCAGACACGGAGTCAACAGCAATGAGTGAACAAACGATTCGGCTATCCGTGAAGGGCGTCAACAAGCGCTTCGGCGGCCTGCAGGCACTTTCCGATGTGGGGCTGGAGATCCGCTCGGGCGAAATCCATGGGCTGATTGGCCCGAACGGAGCGGGCAAGACCACGTTCTTCAACGTGATTACCGGGCTGTATACGCCGGATTCGGGCGAGTTCGTGCTGGACGGCTGTCCGTACATGCCAACCGCGGTCTACCAGGTGGCCAAGGCCGGCATCGCGCGTACTTTCCAGAACATCCGGCTGTTCGGCGGGATGACGGCGCTAGAGAATGTGATGGTTGGGCGTTACGTGCGGACGCGCCAGGGGTTGATCGGCGCAATATTGCAAACGCCGGCCGAGCGGCAGGAAGAGCGCGAGATCAAGGCGCGCGCGCTGGAATGGCTGGATTATGTGGGTGTGCTGCAGTACGCCGACTACACGGCCCGCAATTTGTCATACGGTCACCAGCGGCGGCTAGAGATCGCGCGGGCGCTGGCGACCGACCCGAAGCTGCTCGCCCTGGACGAGCCGGCCGCGGGGATGAACGCGACCGAGAAAGTCGAGCTTACGCGCCTGCTGGAGAAGATCCGCGACGATGGCAAGACCATTTTGTTGATCGAGCACGATGTGAAGCTGGTGATGCACTTGTGCAACCGCATGACCGTGCTGGATTACGGCAAGGTCATCGCGCATGGCCTGCCGCAGGACGTGCGCAAGGACCCGAAGGTGATCGAAGCCTATCTGGGCGCGGGAGTGCATTGAGATGGCGACGAGCGATGTGAGCGCAATGAACGGGGCAATGCTGGAGATCCAGGGACTGCAGGTGGCCTACGGAGGTATTCAGGCGGTCAAAGGGGTGGACCTGAAGGTCGGGCAGGGCGAGCTGGTCACGCTGATCGGTGCCAATGGCGCGGGCAAGACCACGACGATGAAGGCGATCGCCGGGATCAAGGAATGGGCCGGCGGCGATATCCTCTATCTGGGTCAATCGATCAAGGGCGTACCCACGCACGAATTGCTCAAGCGGGGCTTGGCGATGGTGCCGGAGGGCCGGGGTATCTTCGCGCGCATGTCGATCTTGGAAAACATGCAGATGGGCGCGTATCTGCGTACCGATTCGGCGGGCATCAAGGCTGATGTGGAGCGCATGTTCGGTTTCTTCCCACGCCTGAAGGAGCGCGCCACGCAGTTGGCGGGCACGCTTTCGGGCGGCGAGCAGCAGATGCTGGCGATGGCGCGCGCGCTGTTGTCGCGGCCAAAGCTGCTGTTGCTCGACGAGCCGTCGATGGGCCTGTCGCCGATCATGGTGGAGAAGATCTTCGAGGTGGTGCGGGCGATTTCCTCGGAAGGCATGACGGTGTTGCTAGTCGAGCAGAACGCCCGCCTCGCGCTGCAGGCGGCCAACCGTGGCTACGTCATGGACTCCGGTGCAATTACGATGTCGGGCGACGCCGAACAGATGCTGGACGATCCCAAGGTGCGTGCCGCCTACCTCGGCGAATGAGCCAACTGGGCACCGGCCGAGCCTCGACGTGCGGTCGGTGCCGGCACTTCAGGCCGGCGCGGGCAGGCACCCCATCGATACCGCGGGTTGGGCCCCATTAATCTTTTAAGGACGAGGGACGCAGCCCATACTGCCGGCAACCGGGCGCCGGCCCGCATGCCGGCCTTGCTCCCGGCTCAAAGCACCTGGTCCAGCACGTTGTCGAGCATCGTGAGCATCTGGTCGATCTCGGCGCGCGTCACGTTCAATGCCGGCATGAAGCGCAGCAGGTTAGGGCGGGCGGCATTGAGTAGCAGGCCTTCCGGCGCCAAGTCGCGTGCTTTCTGGACGATTTGTGGCCCGACGTCCCGGCCGAGCAGCAACGCGCGCAGCATGCCTTCGCCACGCTCGCCAGCCAGCCCGCGCGCGTCGGACAGCGCGAGCAACCGCTCGCTCAGGTAGCGAGCGTTCTCGCGCACGTGTTCGAGAAAGCCCGGCGCAACAAGCTGCGATATCACCGCTTCGCCGACCGCGGTCATCAACGGGTTGCCGTTATACGTGCCGCCCTGGTCGCCGGCCTCGAAGCACGCGATTTCGTCGCGGGCGAGCAACGCGGCCAGCGGTACGCCACCGCCGATACCCTTACCCAACGTCATGATGTCCGGCTCAATGCCGCTGAGCTGATAGGCGAACAGCGTGCCAGCGCGGCCGCAGCCGCTTTGCACTTCGTCGACGATCAGCAGCACGCCGCGTTCGCGCGTGAGGGCCCGCAATTGCTGCATGAACTCGCACGACGCGGGCACCACGCCAGCTTCGCCCTGTATTGGCTCGAGCATCACCGCAACGGTCTTGTCGGTGATCAGCTTCTCAACAGAGCCGATATCGTTAAGCTCGGCCTTCGGGAAGCCGGGTACCTGCGGCGCGTACAGCGTGTCCCAGCCGGGCTTGCCGCTGGCCGACATCGTCGCCAGCGTGCGGCCGTGGAAGCCATGGTTGAACGTGATGATCTCGTATGCGCTGCCCTTAAACTTGCGGCCCCATTTGCGCGCGAGCTTGATCGCACCTTCATTGGCTTCGGCGCCGCTGTTGGCGAAGAACACTTTGTCGAAGCAACTGTTGTCGGTCAGCAGCTTCGCTAGCCGCGCCATCGGCTCGTTGTAGAACGCTGGGCTCGGGTTGATCAACAGTCGTGCCTGCCGGTGCAGCGCGTCGATCATCGCGTCGTTGCAGTGCCCGAGCGCATTGACCGCCCAGCCCTGGATGAAGTCCAGATAGCGCTTGCCGTTGTTGTCGTGTAGCCACGATCCGTTGCCGTGCGTGAAAACGATATCGGGACGATCGGTGATGTACATCAGCGACTGGATTGGGTAATCCTGGAAATTCATGGCAAGTCTCTCCGCTCAACGGGAATGCGATCGCACGCAACGACCAACGGGAACAAAAGATCCGGAAAAACAAAAGCCACGGAAGTCCGTGGCTTGGTAATCCGGTGCGCGGCAATTCTGCGCGACAGTCCGGGACGAGCCAGCGGCTTCCCTATGGAAGCAGCAAGCAGCGACGTCGGAGATGAGCTTGCGCGCGAATCATCCGCGAAGAATACGCGACGCCAGCGCCGGTTGTAAACCGGAAATTGCGTCGCGCTTGCTCGGAAATGGCGTCGCGCGTGCTCGATACGAGGCTTGAGGCGGGCACGCCGCCGTGCGAGCCGGTCAGACCGCGTTTGCCAGATCCGCTGCGCTGGTGAACGAGTCCGCATAGAACGCGTCGGCCGGCAAGCCGTGATGCGCGGTGAAATCGCGCTGCGCGGCCTCAACCATCACCGGGGCGCCGCAGGCATATACCTGATAGCCGGACAAGTCTGGCAGATCCTCGACGACGGCACGATGAACGAAACCCGTGCGGCCCTGCCAGCCGTCGGCCGGATCGGGTTCGGAGAGCACCGGCACGAACTTGAAGCCGGGCACGTCGCGTGCCCATTGCTCGGCCAGGCTTGCCAGGTACAGATCGCCGCGCCGGCGGCCACCCCAATACAGCGTCATGGGCCGTGTCATGCCCTTGAAGATGGCATGCTCGATGATCGCCTTGATGGGCGCAAAGCCGGTTCCCGAAGCGAGCAGCACGATCGGCTTATCGGCGTCCTCGCGCAGGAAGAATGTGCCGAGCGGACCCTCGAAGCGAAGGATATCGCGCTCCTTCATCGCACCGAACACGTGGTCGGTGAACACGCCGCCCGGCATGTGCCGGATATGCAGCTCGAGCGGGCCTTCATGGTGTGGCGCACTCGCCACTGAATAGCTGCGGCGCGTGCCATCTTTCAGGATGAACTCGATGTACTGGCCCGCCAGATATTGCAGCCGCTCATTGGCTGGCAGTTGCAGCTTGAGCACGATCACGTCGTGCGTTACGCGCTCTAGTGCATTGACGCGGCACGGCAGCTTCTTTACTTGCATGTCGCCCACGCCGGCGATCTCACGGATATCGATTTCCAGGTCCGATTGCGCGGTGGCGCAGCAAAATAGCGCCATGCCGCGGGTTCTTTCTTCGTTCGACAGCGCCGATGACGAATGCGAGCGCTGCTCGATACTGCCGCTCACGAGCTGGCCCTTGCATGAGCCACATGCGCCGTTTTTGCAGCCGTACGGCAAGCCGATGCCCTGACGTAGCGCCGCGGTCAGAACCGGTTCGTCGGCTTCGACTTGGAATTGCTTGCCGCTTTGTCGGATCGTTACGTTGAATGCCATAGTTCAATCGAGTAATAACAAAAACGTCTGATCGGCCGGCCCGTTACAATGCACCCAATGACCCTTTCCAGCCGATCTTTTCAATCGTGCGCCACGCCGCCGCACGCAGTGGACGCTGCTTGCGCCGCCGCGTCGCCCATGCGCAGCGGCGGTGGCGCGCCTGTGTGGCCAGCCGTGCTGCCGCGTCGCCGTGCTTTTGGCCGCCCCCGCATCCTGGTGGTCGGCTGCGGTGATATCGGGTTGCGCTGTGCGGCATGGCTGCGCGAACGCTTTCGCGTGTTCGCCCTGACGACTCAACCAGCCCGTTTCGTATCGCTGCGGGCAGCCGGGCTCGTGCCGCTGCTCGGCGATCTCGACGACCGGCGCTCGCTGGCACGTGCCGCAAGCGTGGCGCGACAAATGCTGCATCTGGCGCCGCCGCAAGCCCACGGCACGACAGATCGCCGCACTGCCGCGCTATTGGCTGCGTTGGGCGCGCGGCAGGGTCTGCGGCGCGCCGCCCGCGCACCGCGCGTCGCCATGGGTGCGCCGACAGTCATCACACGTCGAGCCGGTGGCGGGACGCACGCGACTGCCAGGCGCTTCACGACCGAGAACGTCATTGTACCCGAGCGGCCAGCGCGTGCCGCGCCGCACCGGCGGTGGCAGCGGGGCACGCTGCGTCAGCCGCCGCCGGTGCGCATTGTCTATATGAGCACCACAGGGGTCTATGGCGATTGCGATGGCGCGCTCGTCGATGAGACGCGGCCTGTGCGGCCGCTCAACGCACGCGCGGTGCGCCGTGCATCGGCTGAGCGCCAATTGCGTCGCGCCGGCTCACGAGGGGTTGTCAGGGTGTCGATTCTCAGGGTGCCCGGGATCTACGCCCTGGAGCGGCTGCCCCTGGAGCGGCTGCGACGCGGTACGCCGGCTTTGTGCGATATCGACGACGTCTATACTGGTCACGTCCATGCGCACGACCTCGCTGCTATCACGGTCCGGGCGTTGTTCCGTGGTCGAGCGCAGCGCGTCGTTCACGCGGTCGACGCGACGCATTGGAAAATGGGTGAGTACTTCGACCGTATCGCCCGCGCATGCGGCTTGCGCCCGGTGCCGCGCATCACGCGGCAACAGGCCGAGGCCACACTGGATGCGACGTTGTTGTCGTTCATGCGCGAATCCCGCCGCCTGGCCAACCGACGTTTGCGCGATGAACTCATGGTCAAGTTGCGCTATCCGAGTGTCGAGGACTTTTTGCGCGAGCACGCGCGCCAATTATCGAGCGTGCACCGTTGAACGCCGTTCACGACGCGAGCAATGGCATGGCCTCGATGATCGCGAAACACAACAGTGCGCCAAGGATCGCGCCGATCAGGTTGGGATGGTACTTGCGCTTTAGATGAAGTGCGGTCAACAGTGCTCCGATCAGTATTGCGCCGAGCAGCGCGAACGCAATCGTGATATAGGTGATCTCGAAGGTGTCGCTGATGATCATGGTGCCGTCCCTCCACAGCGTACGCTTGATGGCGTTCTTATTTGTCAGTATAGACATAGGACTGCGGAAAGCATGCTGCAGTGCAGCAGTGGCACGCCCGGGCTAACGCATACGAAGGGTCTACAGTTTGCCGGCGTGCCGAAGCTCGGTCGAAGTTCGGTTATACCGCTCGTTTCATCCCGTCAACCTGCCCAGTTCGTCGGTTTCGAGCCACCGCCACTGCCCCGGCGCGAGCGCCGTGGGCAGTACGAGTGCCCCGATGGCTTCGCGATGGAGTTGCTCGACGCGGTTACCGGCGGCGGCGATCATCCGCTTGACCTGGTGGTATTTTCCCTCGGTGAGCACCAACTCGATCGTGCGCTCATCACGCTGCCGTGCCGAGCGCGCCTTGCTCACCGCCGGCTCGCCGTGCAGCTGCACCCCCTGACGCAGCGCATCGAGCTGGGCGTCCTGCACCGGATGGCGCGTGGTGGCGACGTATGTCTTCGGTATCTTGTGCTTGGGCGAGCCCAGCCGATGGATGAAGGCTCCATCGTCGGAGAGCAGCAATAGGCCCGTTGTATCCGCATCGAGGCGGCCCACGCATTGCACACCGCGCGTGATCAGCGCCGAGGGAAGCAGGCTATAGACGCTCGGATGGTGCTGCGGCGCGTGCGAGCACTCATACCCGGGTGGTTTGTGCAAGACCAAGTAGGCCTTGTGCCGATACGCCCAGCGTACGCCGTCCACGTGGAATATCAGCCCCGCCGTCTCGAAGACGGCATTCGGATCGTCGCAGCGCTGCTCGCCAATCGTGACCGCGCCTCGGATGACGAGCGCTCTGCACTCGCGCCGCGATCCGAAGCCTTGGGAAAAAAGAATGTTCTCGAGGTTCATGCGTCGGGATTCTAACAATGCCATCGTCGCGCCGCGGTCGGTGTAGGCCGCGCCCGTTATCGCGTGCCTGGGCACCAGCGCGTCGCGGCTTGTCGGTGTGCGGGGCAGGTCATCGACTGCGCAACACCTGTGCGTCAGGCCGATCCAACATCGTCACCGTGCTGACATACAATGGCCCTTTGTTCCCGCGCGTCGGTGAGCCGTTTCGATTTTTCTGATGCAGACATTTCTTGCGTTTGTCGCCGCCCTGCTGCTGGTCTTTCTCAATGGTTTCTTTGTTGCCGCGGAATTCTCGCTGGTCAAGCTGCGCGGTACGCGGGTCACAGCGATTTCCCGGCAATACGGCTGGCGGGGCCGCGTATTGGCGCGCGTACATGCCCACCTGGATGCTTACCTGTCGGCTTGCCAACTCGGCATCACGCTTGCATCGCTTGGGCTAGGCTGGTTAGGAGAGCCGGCGTTTGCCCATTTGCTGGCCCCGCTGTTCGGCATGCTGCAAATCGTGCCGCCGCTTGCCGACGCGATCGCGCTGGCGCTAGCGTTTCTGATCATTTCGTTCCTGCATATTGTGGCAGGTGAGCTTGCGCCGAAATCGCTCGCCATCCGGATGCCGGAGCGCGCCGGCCTGCTGACTGCCGTGCCGCTCTATCTGTTCTATTGGATCATGTATCCGGCCATTGCACTGCTTAATGTCAGCTCGAACCGGATGCTCGCGTGGTTTGGCCTGTCGGATGCCGGACAGGCCGAAGCACCGTATGGTCGTGACGAGTTGAAGCTGATCGTGCGCGCGAGCCGGTCGCATCGGCAGTTCTCGAGCGACGAGCTGAGTACGTTGTCGCACTCGCTGGAGTTCGGCGAGCTAACTGCATCGGACCTGATGCGTCCGCTGCGCGACGCGGTGAGCTTCAACGTGGGCCTGTCATTCGACGCGAACCTGGCGTTGGCGGCAAAGAGTCGCTACAGCCGGTATCCGCTATTCGACGAAAGTGGCGACAAGGTGCTTGGCATGGTCGACGTGAAAGACTTGCTGTTTCGCCGTCTTGAAGGGCATACATCGCGCGACCTACGCGAGCTTGCGCGCCCTGTGCTCGAGGTGTTGCCGGAGATGCCCGCGCTCGAGTTGCTGCAGCGCTTTCGCTCGGGTGCGCCTCACTTTGCGGTGATCGGGCGTCCCGGGCTAAAGCCGGTCGGCTTCGTCACGTTGCCGGACCTGCTTGCGGCGCTGGTCGGCCAGATTCGGGACGATACGCGCGCGACTGACGTTGAATGGCAACGGCAGTCGGATGGCAGCGTGATCGGTCGCGGCAGTCTGTCGATCGTCTCGCTCGAGCACCTGCTGGGCGTACACTTTGGTGAGCAGTCGGCCGAGTCAGTCGGCGGCATGATCCTGGACAAACTGGGCGAATTGCCGCAGCAGGGGCAGAGCGTGGACTTTGGCTCATGCCTAATTACCGTCAACGAACGGGTCGGTCCGCGCATCGTGACGGTCAAGGTCTGGCCGAAAGCGCCGCAGGGCGCGCAAGCTTAGCCGCGCCGATTCCCATTGGCCGCAAAAGAAAAAAACCCGTGAGAGGTGATCTCACGGGGTTTCTCCGCATACTGCGGCCTATGCCGAAATACTGTTGGTGCCCGGGGCCGGAATCGAACCGGCACGCCTTGCGGCGGGGGATTTTCTTCCCACTTCGGCTTTCGCCGCCGTCCACTCAGAGAGAGGACGTTCGTGGTCTGGAGCACGCCTTCACCTTAGCCTATTGGCCTTAGGTGCCCGCCGTCTGCTCTCTACACCTTCCAAGGCGCCTGACAGCGCCAAGGCTTGGCTCGGCATTAGCTCGGACTCGCGTCCAGGGCCTTCACCGAGTTTGACGGGCTTCACCTTCGGGGTTTCCCCTGAAGGGCTCAAATTTGGTCTGAGTCCCCTGCGTCTACCAATTTCACCACCCGGGCAAAACGGTGAAGCAGCTTGCAACACTACCTCACACTCACTATCCGTGAGCGATGCTGATCCGCGTAGGATCGAAGTCACCACGCGGCGCAAACCGTGATTATGTCGTAATTCGACACGCTCGGCAAGCATGTCGGTCATGCGTGTCGTGAGCCCATGAATTGTCCGGGTTTATAGCATGTCATGTGTTCGGTTTTGGGGTGTCGTATGGAGCCACCTGTAAGCCGGGGCACGTTGGTGACAGGAAACCCGGAAGATGGGATTCGAAGCACAGTCTCCAGCCACTGGTAGAACAAGCGGCTCACGCAGGACGAGGCGGCACGGCTATGCATATGAATCGGCGTTGCCCCGCATTGCCTGCTCGATCAGCTTGCGGTTCAGCGCCGGCGAGAGCAATTCGATAAAGGTATAGATATAGCCGCGCAGGTAGGCGCCTTGCTTCAACGCAATCCGCGTGATGTTGGTGCCGAACAGGCGGCCCACGGGAATCGCGCGTAGCTGCTGGTCACGCTCCGCGTTGAATGCGACGTCGGCCATGATCCCCACGCCCAGGCCCAGTTCGACATAGGTCTTAATGACATCCGCGTCGATCGCCTCGAGGACGATGTCCGGTGTGAGTCCGCGCAAAGCGAACGCCTGGTTGATCTTCGAGCGCCCCGCGAACGCGTTGTCATAGGTGATCAACGGAAATTGCACGAGATCGTCCAGCGTGATCTGTTCCTTTTTATCAAGCAACGTATGTCCGGGCGGTGTGACTGCCAAATGATGCCACTGGAAAGCCGGCAGCGAAACCAGGTCCTTGTACGTCGAGATGGCCTCGGTTGCGATGGCTAGGTCGGCCTGGTCGTGCAGGACCATTTCGGCGACTTGGGTCGGGTTACCTTGCAAAATCGACAGGTGCACCTTCGGAAACCGCTTTTTGAATTCGGTCACCGCCTGCGGCAAGGCATATCGCGCCTGCGTGTGGGTGGCGGCGATCACCAGATTGCCTTGGTCTTGCGCTGCGTAGTCCTTCCCGACTCTTTTTAGGCTTTCAACCTCTTGCAGGATTTTTTCCACCGAGGACAAGATGATCCTGCCGGGCTCAGTCAATGAGCGCACGCGCTTGCCGTGCCGGGTGAAGATCTCGACGCCAAGCTCGTCCTCCAACTCGATGATCGCCTTCGATACGCCGGGCTGCGATGTGTACAGGGCCTTGGCCGCCTCCGTTAAGTTGAAATGCTGACGGACGGCCTCGCGCACGAACCGGAACTGATGCAGGTTCATATATAACCCTTCCGCATAAAGACAGAATTTTTTAGTCGTTTGACGTATAAAGCGAGTCTATTACGATTTTCTAGTTTTCCCAATATCGATATCTGTTTTTGTGCTTTGCAAATGGCGGATTATTCGAACGGGACGGCGGCGCGCAGGGGGCCCAGCAAGAGTGGACCGGCGTAGTGCACCGTCGGCGCGCAACGCACACGAAAGACTGGGCTTCCCATGTATCAATACGACCCGTACGACCAGGCGATCGTCGACGAGCGTGTCCGGCAGTATGCCGACCAGGTTCGCCGGCGTTTGTCTGGAGAACTGACCGAAGAAGAATTCCGCCCGCTGCGGCTGCAAAACGGGTTGTACATGCAGCGGCACGCTTATATGCATCGTATTGCGGTCCGTACGGCAACCTGCGCAGCGACCAGCTGCGGATGCTGGCGCGCATTGCACGCGAGCACGATCGCGGCTACGGCCATTTCTCGACGCGCCAGTTCGCCGGCGTCGCGCCGGACGAGATCGTCGATCCGCGCCCATGGGCCGAGTTGCTGCGCCAATGGTCCGCGTTCCATCCCGAATTTGCGTGGCTGCCGCGCAAGTTCAAGACAGTTGTCGGCGCTGTCGCGCGCAAAGAACAAGCGCGCCGTCGGCGAGGACATCGACTTGTCGCTGTTGACCGATGGACTGGAGGCCGAGCGTGAGCAGGGAATCACGATCGATGTGGCATACCGGTACTTAGCCACTGCCAAGCGCAAGTTCATCATCGCGGACACGCCGGGGCATGAGCAATACACGCGCAACATGGTGACTGGCGCGTCAACTGCGCACGCGTCGATCATCCTGGTAGATGCGACGCGGGTAAGGGTGGATGACGCGGCGCGCACGCAGCTGCTGCCGCAAACCAAGCGCCATAGCGCGATCGTCAAATTGCTGGGCTTGCCGCACGTGATTGTCGCGGTCAACAAGCTGGATCTGCTCGAGTTCAGCGAAAAACGTTTCAACCAGATTCGCGATGCATACGTTGAGCTGGCCGCACAACTGGGCCTGGCCAACGTGCGCTTTGTGCCGGTTTCGGCGCTCAAGGGCGACAACATTGTCGCCGCGAGCGAGCGCATGCCGTGGTATGCCGGCGAGCCGCTACTGGATATGCTGGAGTCGCTGCCGGTGGACCTGCAGGTGAGGGCGGCGCTGCGCTTGCCGGTGCAATGGGTCGCGCGGCAGGACGGCACGCAGGCGGACGATTTCCGCGGCTACATGGGGCGCGTCGAATTCGGCGAGATCAAGCTCGGGCAGGCCGTGGCCGTGCTGCCGGCCCAGCGCCGGGCGAGCGTGGCGCAGATCATCGTGCCGGTGCCAGGTGGCACCGCCTCGGTCGATCGCGCGTTTGCCGGCCAATGCGTGACGGTGCGCCTGGCCGAGGATATCGACGTATCGCGTGGCGATACGCTGGTGGCCGCGGACGATGTCCCGACGCCGGCCCGCAAACTGCAGGCGGACCTGTGCTGGTTCGACGATGCGCCGTTGTCGCTGCAACGCAAGTACCTGCTCAAGCAGACGAGCGCGACCGTGTTGGCACGCGTCAGTGCGATCGAACGGGTGCTTGATGTGCATACGTTGTCGCATGCTACTGGGCGGGACGCATTGGCAATGAACGATATCGGCACGGTGTCCCTGACGCTGCAAAAGCCGGTAGTTGTGGACACGTACGATAGTCATCCGGGTACTGGGGCGTTCGTGCTGATCGACGACGCGACCCACCAGACGGTCGCCGCTGGCATGGTCCGTGCATATTCGGCGTAATCTATCCCATGGTGATCCAGTGATCGCGAACGGACAGGAACGATGATGGGCAAGGTGTACTTGATCGGGGCGGGACCCGGTGCGTCGGATCTCATCACGGTGCGCGGCGCACGCATGCTGGGCATTGCCGATGTGGTGCTGCATGATGCACTGGTCGAGCCGGGCATGCTCGAGCATGCGCCGCAGGCCCGTAAGATCGCGGTCGGTAAGCGGTGTGGCCAGCGCTCGAGTGCACAGCATTTTATTAACAAGCAGATCATCGATGCGGCGCGCGAACACGCGCGGGTCGTGCGGCTCAAGGTCGGCGACCCGATGTTGTTTGGCCGTGCCGGCACGATGAGGTGATCGAGGTGACACCGGCGCGGGTGTCAGTGGCGATCGACCCAGCGCAGCGCGAGCAATCCCAATGCGAGATAGAGTAGGCCGGGGGTTGCGGCGGTCAACGGCGCGGGCCAGGTATTGAGCGTGCCGATGTGCGAGAACAGCGTGTTGAACAGCTGGAAGCTCATGCCGAGCATGATGCCGCCGAACACCTTGACGCCGACGACGCCCGCGCGCGTATGCAAGTAGGCAAACGGCAGCGACAGCACCAGCATCACCAGTACGGCGAACGGATAGAGCACCTTGCGCCACAGTGCAATCACATAGCGTTGCGCATCTTGGTGATTCTCGCGTAAATGCTGCACGTACGAAAACAGGTTTGTCATCGACATTCGGTCCGGCGCGACCAGCAACACCGACAGGATCTGCGGAGTCAGCTCGGAGCGCATCTGGTACGCTGGCATCGAGACCTGCGCGGACTTATACACGGGATTGAGCACGTCCTTGGCTGTCGCGGTGGCCGGTGCCACATCATGTAGCTGCGTTTCCGTCACGCCCTTGAGCAGCCACTGGCCCGGCCGCATATAGCGGCCGCTGTCCGCCGTGCGCACGTCCGCAAGGCGGAACTGTGAATCGAATTCATAGATCCGCACATTCGAAATGGTCGCGTCCGGCTTCAGTTCTCCCACGTTCACGAAGCGCGTGACCTGCGCGGCGGTGCCATTGCCCGGCACGGTATCTTTGACCCACACGCCCGATTGAAAATTGCTGGATACCGACGAGCCGAGCGCCTCTAGGCGCACGCGCTCGGACAACTGGTCGGTGTAGGGGCCGATGACTTCGCCGATCGCAAAGGTTAGCACGACGATCGGCACGCCGATTTTCAGCAGTGAGCCGAGCGCGCGATGCGTGGATAGCCCTGAGACGCGAAAAATCGTGAACTCGGAACTGGCCGCCATCTGCGCGAACACATAGATTGCACTGATCAGTGCGGCGACCGGAATGATCTCGTAGAACCGTGACGGCGTCTGCAGCATCACGCGCAGCACCGCATAGCTGAACTTGTAGTTGCCGTGCCCGACGGCGTTCAGTTCGCTGATCAAGTCGAAGAAGAAAAACAACCCCGAGAACGCGAACAGGATGAATGCAAAGGTTAGGTAGACCTGCTTGGCGAAGTACCTTTCGTAAATGCGCATCGGTCAGCCCCCGGATGCCGCGCGCAGCGCCGGGCGCCGCAGCAGTGGACGGTTGCGTACGCGCAACCAGAACACGAAGGCGACGATCGCCGAGACGATCACGTGCAGCCCCAGCAGCCCGGGCAAGAACGCGATCTTGCCTTGCTCGACCCAGGCTTGCACCAGGTTCATCAGGTTCGAATACGTCAGGTAGATGAGCACTGCAAGCACCAAGTTGATCGTGCGGCCACGCCGCGGGTTCTGATACGCGAGCGGAATCGCCAGCAGCATCAGGTTCAGCGCAGTCAACGGCAGGCCGGCCCGCCACGCGAATTCGGCTAGATGGGTCGTGTTCGGCTCGCGCAGCAGCGTGGCCGTCGGCAGGCTGGTGGTCGTCGGTCGGTTCACCAGTTGTTGGCTCTGGATTTTTACCCCGTAGCGCGCGAATTCCATGATGCGAAAATCGGGCTGACCCGGCTCGCCATCGTAGCGACGTCCGTTCTCCAACACGACGAAGCGGTCGCCATTCGGGTGGATCTCCGTATGGCCGGTTTTGGAGACGACGACGTTGATCTTGCCGTTTTCTGTGCTTGTCACGAATACGTTTTCGACGCGTTTTTGATCGGGACTCATCTTCTCAATGAAGAACACGCGATGGTTCGCGGCGGATTCGCGAAACTGGCCGGGCGCGAGCAGCGACACCTCGTCACGCTGCTGGAAGCGCTCACGGATCAGCTTGCTTTGCTCGTTCGCCCATGGCCAGCCGACGAAGGCAAAAAAGGCGATCAGCACGACAATCGGCGCGGCAAACGTCGCGATCGGCTTGACCAGCCGAGTCAGGCTTACGCCGGATGAGAGCCAGACCACCATCTCGGAGTCGCGGTACCAGCGCGTGAGCACGAACAGGATCGACACGAACAGCGTCGCAATCAGCATCACTGCCATATAGCTGATCATGGTCAAGCCAATCAGCACGACGACGTCGCGGGGATCGATCTCGCCCGAGGCGGCGAAGCCGACGATGCGGATCATCATCGTCGTCAGCACGAGGGTGAGCAGCACGAGGAAAACCGCGCCGGCCGTATAGGCGAGTTCGCGCTGCAAGGAGCGTTCAAGAATCATCTGGTCACATCATGTTCGTGTCCTGGCTGCCGGCTTGGACCACGATTGCGAGTCGGGATTCACCGCCCGTCCACGATGGGCGTTTCCACGAGCGTGATGCACGTGGACCGGTCCGTCGAAGGAGGACATCCGGTGCCAGCAGCGCCGCGGCAGGAAAAATAGCGGATAATTGCGGCTTAGTTTGAATAACAGCCCAGGATTCTAGCCAAGGACGAGCGCGATGGACTTTAGCACAAAAGCCTGTGATTGGAACAAAGCCGCGGACAGCACCTTGCTCAACGCAAAGTCGGATTGCATCGTGGTCGGCGTATTCGATGCGCAGCCGCTGTCTGGCGCCGCACAAAAGCTTGATGCCGCGAGCAACGGATTGGTCAGCCGCCTGGTCAAGCGCGGTGACCTGGACGGCAAGGCCGGCTCGACGCTGATGCTGCACGAAGTGGCCGGCATTGGCGCGTCGCGCGTGTTGCTGGTGAGCCTTGGCAAGCAGGACGCGCTGGGCCCGAAGACGTTCACCGATGCGTCGCGCGCGGCTTGGCGCGCGGTGCTGGCCACGCGCGCGGCCAGTGTGACATGGGCGCTCGCGCAGGTAGCGGTCAACGACCGCGATGCCAGCTGGAGCGTGCGCGTGAGCGCGTTGACGCTGCGCGAGCTGACCTACCAATACACGCAGACTAAGTCCAAGCCGGCGGCCGACGCGACCCATGGCGGCGCAGTGAAGAAGGTCGTCATGGTGGTGGACTCGGCGCACGAGAAGGCGGCGCGCGTCGCGTTGAAGCAGGGCGTGGCGATCGCCAATGGCATGGACCTGACCCGCGAGCTGGGCAACCTGCCCGGCAATATCTGCACGCCCACGTATCTAGCCGGTGTCGCGAAACAACTGGCGAAGGACTGGAAGCTGAAGGTCGAGGTGCTGGGTCAGAAGCGGATCGAGGCGTTGAAGATGGGGGCGTTTCTGTCGGTCGCCAAGGGCTCGGCGCAACCGCCGCAGTTCATCGTGCTGCAGCACGATGGCGCTGGAGCGAGGCAGGCGCCGGTGGTGCTGGTCGGCAAGGGCATCACATTTGACTCAGGCGGCATCTCGATTAAGCCGGGTGAAGGCATGGACGAGATGAAGTACGACATGTGCGGCGCCGGCTCGGTGCTCGGCACGTTCCGCGCGATCGCCGAGATGGGTCTGAAGCTGAACGTCGTCGGTCTGATCCCGACTTGCGAGAACATGCCCAGCGGCAGCGCGAACAAGCCGGGCGACATCGTGACCAGCCTGTCTGGCCAGACGATCGAGATCCTGAACACCGACGCCGAGGGACGGCTCATCCTGTGCGATGCGCTCACGTACGCAGAGCGCTTCAAGCCGGCTGCCGTGATCGACGTCGCGACGCTGACGGGCGCCTGCGTGATCGCGCTGGGGCACCATCATAGCGGCTTGTTCTCGAAGGATGACGCGTTGGCCGATGCGTTGCTCGCGGCCGGCCGCCATGCGTCGGATCCCGCGTGGCGGTTGCCGCTGGACGACGAATACCAGGAGCAGTTGAAGTCGAATTTCGCGGACATGGCCAACATTGGTGGGCGGCCAGCCGGCAGCGTAACAGCCGCGTGCTTTCTCGCGCGTTTTGCGCAGGCCTACCCGTGGGCGCACCTGGACATCGCCGGCACCGCGTGGAAGAGTGGCAGCGCAAAGGGCGCAACCGGCCGTCCCGTGCCGCTGCTTACGCAATTTTTGCTCGATCGCGCGAAGTGATGCCCGCCAAAGCGCACCGCGCCGCATCCATGAACCAGCGAGGCTTGGGCTGTCGATGACCCGTGTGGATTTTCACACCCACGTCGCGGATCCACTGAGCTATGCGTGCCGGCTGGCGCGCAAAGCCTACCAGGCCGCGCAGCCGCTCGTCGTGCTGGGCGAGCCTGCCGTGCTGCGCGCCTTCGATGAGCGGCTGTGGACGTTCTCGCCGCTGGACTTCATCCCGCATTGCATGGCCGACTCGGCGCTGGCCGGCGAGACGCCGGTGGTGTTGACCACTGATCTGGATCAGGCGCCGCACTACGCGATTCTGCTCAACTTAGGCAGCGCGGTGCCGCCGCAATTCGCGCGTTTTGAGCGGTTGCTCGAGGTGATCGGCAATGACGAGCACGGGCTGGCGGCTGGGCGCGAACGGTACCGTTTCTATCGGGACCGCGGCTACACGTTGAACATGTACAAGCAAGGCGAGTGACGCGATGATACGGGTCCCGGCGCGGGGCCGCCGGAACCTGCGCTGCGCGGTTTAGCCGGTGACCGCGCCTTTGTCGGCCGGGCGCGCGAGCGCGGCATACTTGGCTAGCACGCCGCGGGTATAGCGTGGCTTGGGCGGGGTCCATGCGGCGCGGCGGCGCGCCAGTTCGGCCTCGTCGACGTTTAATTGCAGCAGGAGCTGATGCGCGTCGATCGTGATCGAGTCACCTTCCTGTACCAGCGCAATCGTGCCGCCCGCGAAGGCTTCCGGCGCGACGTGGCCGACCACCATGCCCCAGGTGCCGCCGGAGAATCGTCCGTCGGTGATCAGCCCGACCGATTCACCCAGTCCCTTGCCGATGATGGCGGAAGTCGGCGCGAGCATTTCCGGCATGCCGGGCCCACCCTTGGGACCGAGATAGCGCAGCACCATCACGTCACCGGCCTTGATTCGGTCCGCCAGAATCGCCTCGAGCGCACTTTGCTCGTCATCGAACACGCGGGCCGGCCCCGTGATGACGGGATTTTTCAGGCCGGTGATCTTTGCGACCGCGCCGGACTCGGCCAGGTTACCTTTTAGGATCGCCAGGTGCCCTTCACTGTACAGCGCCTTGTCGATCGGGAAGATCACTTGCTGGTCCGCGCGGGGCTGGCTCGGCACGTCCTTCAGTGCGTCGGCGATTGTCTTGCCGGTGATCGTCATGCAGTCGCCGTGTAGCAAGCCGGCGTCCAGCAAAATCTTCAGCACTTGCGGAACGCCGCCGGCACGATGCAGGTCGGTGGCCACATATTGGCCGGACGGCTTCAGATTGCAGAGCACTGGCACGCGCTTACGGATGCGCTCAAAGTCATCAATTGTCCACTCGACCTCGGCGGCGTGAGCGATGGCTAGATAGTGCAGCACCGCATTCGTCGAGCCGCCGGTTGCCATGATCAGCGATACGGCGTTCTCAATCGATTGGCGTGTGATGATGTCGCGCGGCTTCAAGTCGTTTTTCACCGCTTCGACGAGCACGCGCGCCGATTCAGCGGCGGATGCAACCTTCTCGTCGTCCGGATTGGCCATCGTCGACGAGTACAGCAGTGACATGCCCAGCGCCTCTAACGACGAGCTCATCGTATTCGCGGTGTACATGCCGCCGCACGAACCGGTGCTCGGACATGCGTTGCGCTCGACCCCGTCAAAATCCTCTTGCGTCATGCGTCCCGCGGTAAACTCGCCGACCGCTTCGAACGACGACACGATCGTCAAATCCTTGCCTTTCCAGTGACCCGGGCGGATCGTGCCGCCGTAGACGTAGATGCCTGGCACGTTCATCCGGGCCAGTGCCATCATGCCCCCCGGCATGTTCTTGTCACAGCCGCCGATGACCACCACGCCATCCATCCACTGTCCCTGCACGCAAGTCTCGATGGAATCGGCGATCACTTCGCGCGACACCAGCGAGTACTTCATGCCTTCCGTGCCCATCGACATGCCGTCCGAGATGGTCGGCGTGCCGAACGTCTGCGCATTGGCGCCGGCGTCCTTGATCGCGCCGACTGCCGCGTCGGCGAGCCGTTGCAGCCCCGCGTTGCACGGCGTGATCGTTGAGTGAGCGTTGGCGATGCCGATCATCGGCTTGTCAAAATCTTCCTTCTTATAGCCGAGCGCGTAATACATCGAGCGGTTGGGTGCACGCGCGACGCCTTGAGTGATGTGCTTTGAACGACGATTGTACGGCATGGTGGGGAACCTCCTGTAGCTTGGCGTGACAGCATGCAGTGGCGCGAATCAAATGTCCAATATATTATTTGAAGCTAAATAAGTCGTAAAATGTATCAATTCCCACCCTGCATATCCGTATGTCCTTCGATTTGCGCCAATTGCGTTACTTTGTCACGCTGGCCGAGGAGCAGCACTTCAGCCGGGCGGCGGCCCGGCTCGCGATGACACAGCCGCCGCTGTCGCAGGCGATTCGCTTGCTGGAAGACGCGCTCGGCGTGCGTCTGTTCGAGCGCACCAAGCGCTCGGTCGAGTTGACACCGGTGGGCGCCGCGCTGCTACCCGAAGTGCGGCGGGTGCTGGCCGCTGCCGATGCGTTGGCGCCGCTTGCGTGCAGTCTGGCGCAGGGTGAGACCGGGGTGCTCGCGCTGGCGTTTGTGTCGAGCGCCGACTATGGGCTGCTGCCCGGCCTGTTGCGGCAATTCGGCGAACGTTTTCCGCGCGTCAGGCTCCAGTTGCTCGAGGCGACCAGCGACGTGCAGATTGACGAACTGGTGGCCGGACGCATCGACGCGGGCATCGTAATCCCGCCGATTCCGCCCCGTCACGCGGCTGCACTGTCCTATTTGCCGATCGCGCGTGAGCCATTGATCGTTGCCATGTCGTGTGAATTGGCCCAGACGCTGGACACGGCGTACGACCAGGCCCAGGCGCTGGATACGGCGCACGATCAGGCCGAAATCGAATTGGCGCGGATTGCCGACGTGCCGCTGATAATCTTCCCGCGGCGTTTGGCCCCCGCGTTTTATGACATCATAATGGGCTGCTACAAGGCTGCGGGCGTTGTGCCGCGGATCGGCCAAGAAGCGATCCAGATGCAGACGATCGTCAGCCTCGTGTCGGCCGGCATGGGCGTCGCGCTGGTACCGCAATCGCTTTACAACCTGCGGCGCACGGGCGTCGTCTATCGGGCGCTGCGCGGTGCGCTGCCGGTCATCGAAACGGGCCTGGTATGGCGCACGGGCGACGTCAGCCCGGTACTGGCGGGCTTCATCGACGTCGTGCGCGCGCATGCGCTATCGATCCCTTGACCTCCCACTGACCTTAGATTCCTATCGTGCTGATTCATCCGAATTTCGACCCCGTCGCGATCCACCTCGGTCCGCTCGCGGTGCGCTGGTACGGGTTGATGTACCTGGTCGCGTTCATCGCGGCGATCGTTGTCGGCCGGTTGCGGCTGCGCCTGCCGCATGTCGCGGCGCAAGGCTGGACGGTGCGCGACATCGACGACATACTATTTTATGGTGTGCTAGGCACGATCCTCGGCGGCCGTCTCGGCTATGTGCTGTTTTACAAGGCCGACTTCTACCTGGCCCATCCAGCTGACATCTTCAAGGTTTGGGAAGGCGGGATGTCGTTCCACGGTGGCTTCCTCGGCGTGACGCTCGCGATGGTCGTGTTTGCGTACCAACGCAACCGCACGTGGCTGCAGGTCACCGATTTCGTCGCGCCGATGGTGCCGACGGGGTTGGCAGCCGGACGGTTCGGCAATTTCATCAACGGCGAGCTGTGGGGGCGCGTCACGGCACCGGATGCCCCGTGGGCGATGGGATTCCCCGGCGCAGTCAATGAAGACCTGGGGTGGCTCGCGTCGCATCCGCTGCAAGCTGCGCAATGGCACTTGCTGGAAGGGTTCCAGCGCTACTCGATGCTGCCACGCCATCCATCACAGCTTTACGAGATCGCCCTGGAGGGCGGTGTGCTGTTCGTCGTGCTTGGGTGCTTCACGCGCAAGCCGCGTCCGATCGGCGCCGCCTCGGCGCTCTTCCTGCTCGGCTACGGCATGGCGCGCTTCACGGTCGAGTTCGCGCGCGAGCCGGACGACTTTCTTGGATTGCTCGCGTTCAATCTGTCGATGGGGCAGTGGCTTTCCTTGCCGATGATCGTTGCCGGCGCACTGTTGCTCGTCTGTTCCTATAAGCGGGATGCGCGTTTGCGCAGTGCCCGCTCGGCGGAATCGGCCGGCTGACGCACGCCGCGCACCGCACACGCCCGCTCGCCGGCGCCGCGACACGCGTGCGCGGCGGGGGCGGGCAACGGCCGGCCGGCGATGATGCGTCAGCCTCAGCGCATCATCTGGACTGAACCGGATACGTCGACCGTCACCGTACGCTTGCCCGCCTCAATCGGCAGCGGCGCTGTGGCCTTCGCTTCGGCCCTCGCGGGCGCGGCCATCATCATGAACGGTCGCGGGCCACCGCCGGTTCCCCGGTTGATGTGCACTTCCCGGATCGTGTAGCCGCTATAGCCGAACGCCTGCGCGGCGGCTTGCGCCTGGTCGCGGAACGCCGCAATGGCACCCGAGGTCAGCTTGGTTTGTGCGTCGCGGCGCGCCTGTGGCGATAACGAGAACGCCACATTGTCCACTTGCATCGTATTGCTCAACTGGCCCGCGAGCCGCGACGCAGCACCGAAGTCGCGCGATTCGAGCACGATCTCAGTTCGACCGCGCCAGGCGGCGATCTTGCCGTCGCGGTTAGTCGACGGATAGATCGTGAAGGCGCCGGTTTGCACGGTCACGTTGCTGTCGCTACGCGCCTGCCGCAGCGCATCGTCGGCGCGCTTGTTCAGCGCCCGGGTCAGGGTGGCAGCATCCTGGCCCTCTTGCTCATAGAACAGTGTGATGCGCACGATGTCCTCTTGCACGTCGATGCTTTGCTCGGTGCTCAGCGACAGCACGCCGGACGGCTGTACCACTGGCGCGGCCTGCGCAAGCGCGGCGCCGGGTGCCAAGCTTAGCGTCAGCGGAACACTCGCAAGCGCGCCTGCAGCCGCGATGCCGCGCATCCGACGCGCGATGTGCCGCGAGGGTATGGATTGATCGATCATTTTCTTAGGCTCCCAACGAGGTTGTCGGCTCCGTCGCAACCCATGCGACGGACTGTGCTCTACTAGGCAATACGTGCGGCGGCCGGTGCGCTATGAGCTGAACACGTGCAATGCGAAGTTCCACGAAACAAAGGCGGGGTCGCACCGCACCGGTTTTGAGAGGACGGGGTGCCTCGCGATCTCGCTATCCGGCCTTAGCCAGCGTGTCGGTGATATAGCGCCATTGACCGGGCGTAACCGGCGTAATCGACAGACGGTTGCCGCGCGCCAGCACCCGCATGTCCGCCAGTGCCGCGTGCGTGCGCAACTCGGCCAGCGGAATCAGTCGCAGCTTCTTGACGAAGCGCACATCGACCAGTAGCCAACGTGGTGCGTCGCGACGCGACTTGGGATCATAGTAAGGACTGGTGGCATCGAATTGTGTCGGGTCCGGATACGGACCGGAGGCGACTTCAGCCAGGCCCGCGATGCCCGGTTCGGCACAACTGCTGTGATAGAACAGCACGCCATCGCCGGGTTGCATGCCGTCGCGCATGAAATTACGTGCCTGGTAGTTGCGCACGCCGGTCCACGGCAACGTGCGGGTAGGGGACGCGGCGAGATCGTCGATGCTCGCTTCGTCGGGTTCGGACTTCATCAGCCAGTAGTGCATCACCGTGGGAGACGCTCGAATGAAAAACGGCATCGAACTTAAGGTTCGATGCCGCTGAATAAGGTCCCCGCCTTGGCCGCTAGGCCGGCATCCTGAACCTAAGGTTCAGAATTGGTCGCAGTTAGCAGCACTTCGGGTACGTCAGACACAGTGACGCGCACGCCCATGCTACAAATTTCCGCAACCGTGCACATGGCATTGGTTCAAGGAATCTATGACCTTGGCGAACCAGGCAGGGAAGCCAAAAAGAACGTATGAGCCGTATCGCTCGTGAACCGTAGGCTGCACAAGCCACGCAACGTGGCGCAGTCTATGCTTGCGTCAAATCATGCTGGCGGATGACTGCCGCGAGCTGATCATTCATTTGACGCATTGTACGCTGGATTTCCTCCGCGGGGAATGCTTCACCGTGCCGCACGCTCTTTTGCAATTGCAGCAGTTCGGAGGCGATCGACAGGGCAGCCATCACCGCGATCCGGTCCTGACCGCGCACGCTGCTCGTGGCGCGGACCTTGTTCATTTCTCGGTCCACGCGCTCGGCCGCCTCGCGCAGCGCGGGCTCGTTTTCGGACGAGGTAGCGAGCCGATATGATTGGCCGAGAATCGACACGTCGATC
Organism: Mycetohabitans sp. B46; assembly: GCF_037389205.1. NCBI lineage: Bacteria > Pseudomonadati > Pseudomonadota > Betaproteobacteria > Burkholderiales > Burkholderiaceae > Mycetohabitans > Mycetohabitans sp. B46. The sequence continues at coordinate 42,917 of NZ_JADBGL010000008.1, read as the reverse complement.
TGTTTTGTCGTCATGCGGTTTCTCCTTGGCGATCGTCTCCAGACGCGAGCGATGGCATGTCACCGGCTTGCGATGGCTGCACATCGAGCGGGGGATCCGGCAGTCGCGTGTGCGGCAGTTTCTCCAGGATTGCGTTCAAGCGGACCTGGGCATCGTCGATCTTCGCGGACAACGTGTCGCGTTCGATGCGCAGCGCGTCGCGCTCGCGCTGCGCCTGTTCGAGTTGTGCCCGCAGCGCGTCGCGTTGCGCACGCGCGGCCTCGAGTTGCTGTTCGACGACTAGCCGCGCTTGACGGTTCCGGTCGCTGATCTCGACCAGTCGACCGATGTTCTGGGACAAATTTTCAAGTTCGGTGAGCATCGTTGCGTCCTCTGCAGAACCGGCATTTTAGCGCGGTTCTGCTGGCGCTCGATGCCCTAGCTCGTATCCAGACGTAACAGTGGCGTGTTTCGGCCATTGACGCCCCGCATGGCGCTACCTACACTTGCGGCACTTTCGGTGCCCATGCGCACGGTTCACGCGCGGGGTTAAACGGGAAACAGGGAGCGAAGTTCGCCATGAACTGGCCAACCTGTGCTGTCCCCGCAACGGTAAGCGACCCGCTTTTTTTGCACATCGAACCGCCCACCGCCACCTGCACCAGCGTGCGGCGGTGCGTGCCACTGCGCGTAGAGCGTGGGAAGGCCGGGCCGATGCGTCGCCAGCCCGGATACCGGCCGAGAGCGCGAAGCGCAGGGTGTGGCCGTGGATTGCCGCGCCGCGCTTCATGGTAGCGCGTGGCCCGCGGGGGACGGGCGTCGTGCAGTCGCACAACAAGGAAAACACCATGCGTACGCCTATTGCAGCGGCAGCGCTGCTCGCGTTCGCCAGCTTGCCGCACGTCGCCACGGCGCAGCTTGTCCAGACCATCGACGATGACCGCCGGACAGGTTCGCGCGCAGACCGTGACCTCGGTCCTGTCACGCGCTCCGGCATGGCGGCCCACGTCGATCCAGTGAAGAATGCCCACGCTGCGGCGCACATCGACACGGCAGCGCACATCGACACTGCGGCACACACTGGCACGGCAGCGCACACCGATACTGCGGCACACACCGATACTGCGGCACACACCAACACTGCGGCACACACCAACACTGCGGCACACACCAACACTGCGGCACACACCAACACTGCGGCACACACCAACACTGCGGCACACACCAACACTGCGGCACACACCAACACTGCGGCACACACCAACACTGCGGCGAACGTTGGCACTGCTATGAGCACCGGCTTTCCGGCAACCGAAGCCGGGTCTCGCGTCGGCGATGACGCGGCGCAGAGCGGCGCGCTGGTGCCGATTGTGGTGAGCGCCGCGCGCAATGCGCAGGCGTTGCCGGACGCGCTGCCGCAAACGACGCTGTTCGACCGGCGTGCCATCGAGGACAGCAGCGCGACGGATCTAGCCGGGCTGCTGCAATTTGCGCCGGGTGTGCAGATTACCCGTAACGGTGGCGCGGGCCAGGCGGCGGGGCTGTTCATGCGCGGCGCGCCGATCGCGCAGACATTGGTGATGATCGACGGCGTGCGCGTGGATTCCGCGGCGCTGGGCGCGACGCAAATCGCTCAGATTCCACTGGATCAGGTCGAGCGCGTCGAGGTCGTCAACGGCAACGTGTCGGCGCTGTACGGATCGAGTGCGATTGGCGGTGTCGTGCAGGTATTTACGCATGCCGGCGGCAATGAGCCGCCGCGCGTCACGCTGAATGGCGAGTATGGCAGCTATCGCACGCAGCGCCAGCATGCGGGCGTGAACGGGGCGCTCGACGCGGCCGGTGCGACAACGTTCAGCGTCGATGCGTCGCGCATGAAGACGGAGGGTTTTTCTTCGATCGATCCAAACCGGGCCCCGGTGAATCCGAATGCGAACGGCACGTTCAACGAGAGCGTGAGCGCGTCGCTGAAGCACCGCTTCAGTCCGGGTTGGGACGCGGGCATCCGCTACTTTCAATCATTCTCGAAGACCAGCTTCGATAATCCGTTCGGCATGCTAACAAACTTGAATGAAGAGCGAGATCGCGTCGGGCAAGTCTCCGTATTCGTTAATGGCAGCCCGACCGAGCGTTGGAGCACGCATCTGAGCGTCGCGCAGGGCACCGACCGCTCGCAGATCCTCGTGAACGGGTGGCAGACTAGCCGCTACGACACGACAAACGACCAGCTGGACTGGCAGAACGACTATGCTATCGCCGCCGGCCACAAGCTGGTGTTCGGCTACCAGCACGTCAATCAGGACCTGGACGCGTCGGACTTCACCACGCCCGCGCGGCGCGTGAATTCCGGCTACGTCGGCTATAACGGCGAGCTGGGCCGCAACGAGGTGCAGCTGAACCTGCGGCGCGATCAGTATTCAGATTTCGGCGGCGCCAACAGCTACTTCGTCGGCTATGGCTACCGATTCACCGATCACTGGAAGGCCATCGTCAACTATTCCGATGCATTTCGCGCACCGACCTTCAACGACCTGTATTTTCCCTTTTTCGGCGATCCGAGCTTGAAACCGGAGCAGGCGCATTCGCTCGAAGCAGCGTTGCAATATGCGTCGCCGGCGTTTGGCGTGGCGCGCGTCACCGCGTTCCAGACCCGCTATCGGAATCTGATCCAGTTTGCGCTTGCGGACCATGGGCGGTATGTTGCACAGAACGTGGGTCGGGCAAAAGTCCAGGGTATCGAGGCCTCATGGTCGGGCCAGGTGGGCCGTACCGATGTGCGTGCCAGCTTCACGTTCCAGCATCCCGTCGATGAGGTTTCGGATCGGGATTTGACGCGGCGGCCACGTCGCTTTGCCACCGTGTCGGCGAACCACGGCTTCAACGGCTGGCGGCTTGGCGGGCAATGGCTGTTGACTGGCGCGCGCCACGACAACAGCCAGCCGCTGGGCGGATATGGCGTGGTCAATCTGAGTGCCCGATACAATATCACTCAGTCGTGGTATGTTGCGGCGCGCGTCGAGAACCTGTTCGATAAAGATTATGAGACGCTCTATACGTACAACACGCCAAAGCGTGGCGCGTATCTCACGCTTGGTTGGCAGCAGCAATAGTGCGGGGCGCGCGAACCATGGGCGCGGCGTCTAGCCGCAGCGCTCGCCCGATGTCGCCGCGCCGCGCGGCAGCGATCTGGCTCGCGTTGGCCGCCGCCGCCGGCTTGCTGCTGGTGATCTCGCTTGCCACGGGCAGCGTGCGGATCGCGCCAGCGCGTGTGCTCGCCGCGTTGGCCGGCAGCCCCGGCTTTGACGCGGATATCGTGCGCACGCTGCGACTGCCGCGCGCGCTCGCGGGCTTTGCCTGCGGCGCGCTGCTGTCACTGGCCGGCGCGTTGCTGCAGGTGCTGTTGCGCAATCCGCTTGCCGATCCGTACGTGCTCGGCGTATCGGGCGGCGCGGCGGCATTCGCGGTGGCCGCAATGTTGCTGGGCGTGCCGTGGTGGGGCACGCAGGTGGCCGCGTTCGCCGGCTCGCTGGCGTCGATGGGCATTGTGTTCGGCCTTGTACGCCGCGCATTGTGGCTGGGTGAGCCGCGCGACGCCTCGCCGCGGCTGCTGCTGACCGGCGTCGTCGTGGCTGCGGGCTTCAGTGCGGCCACCGCGTTAATGATGACGTTGAGTCCCGAACGCGCATTGCGCGGCATCGTGTTCTGGTTGCAAGGCGATTTGAACGGCGCCGGCATGCCGTGGTTCGCGCTGGCCGTGCTGGCGATGCTGGTCGCCTCATGCGTGCCGGCCACGCGCCAACTCAATGCGCTGGCCCGCGGCGACCAGTTTGCGCAGGCGTTGGGCGTGCCGGTCGTGGTGTTGCGCGCGCGCGTTTATGTGATGGCGTCGTTGGCCGCGGCGGCGGCCGTTACCACGGCCGGCACGCTCGGTTTTGTCGGTCTAGTGGTGCCGCATTTGGTGCGGCTGGCATGGGGCAACGACCAGCGTATGCTGGTGCCCGCGTCGATGCTCGGCGGCGGCGCCGCCGTGATGGGTGCGGACCTGGTCGCGCGCAGTGCCTTCGCGCCGACGCAATTGCCGGTGGGCGTGGTGACCGCGTTGGTCGGTGTGCCGCTGTTCCTTTGGATGCTGTTGGGGCGCAGGTGATGAAGCAGGCGATGAATCGGGCGGGTGGGTTGGGACCGGGGCCGGCGCCGTTGAGCGTACAGACCCTGACACTGCAGGTGGGCGGCCGCACGCTGCTCGACGCGCTGTCGCAGTGCTTCGAACCCGGCGAGCTGTGGTGCATTGCCGGACCGAATGGCGCCGGCAAGTCGACCTTGTTGATGACCCTCGCCGGATTGCGTCCCCCTACGCGCGGCAGCGTCGCATTCGATGGCGTGCCGCTCGCCCAGTGGCCGGTCCATCGGCTCGCGCGGCATCGGGCGTGGATGACCCAGCAGCTTCACGATGCGTTCAGCGCAACGGCCCTCGATACGGTACTGCTAGCACGCTATCCCCACCTGTCGGGCTGGGGCTGGGAGCGCGACGTGGATCGTGCCGCAGCATATGAGGCGCTGGCGGCGGTCGGCCTAGCCGGGTTTGCCATGCGCGACGTGCTGTCGCTGTCCGGCGGCGAGCGGCAACGTGTGGCCCTTGCCGCTGCCCTCTGCCAGGAGGTGCCGCTGCTGTTGCTGGACGAGCCGTTGGCGCATCTGGATTTGCACCACCAGATTGATGCGGTGGCATTGCTGGCGAAATGGGTCGGTGTCGCGCCCCGTACAGTGGTGTTCTCGTGCCACGATCTCACGCTGGCACGGCGGTTTGCAACGCACGCATTGTTGATCGACGGGCGGGGGCGCGCGTGGGCTGGGCCCGTGCGTGACGTGCTGACACCAGCCCTTGCCAGTTACGCGTTTGGCTATCCGCTGGTGCTGTTGCGCGACGGCGCGCACGAGGCGCTGATACCCGCGCTGACGCCGGCGCAGGGCGATGCCCCTGTTCTGAGTGGGCGAGATGGCGATGATTTCTGGTGAGGTGCCCGCGGCGATCGAGCCGCTCGACCCAGCTGGCACTGCGCTGCATACGTCGCTGCAATGCGCATCGGCGGCGATACCAATGATTTTACGCCGCCGGGTGCTCGCCCTGCTTTCGCGTTGGAGCTGGGCTGCTGGAACCGTTAGGGGTGACGTGAGCCGGCGGGATTTCGCGACGGGGCGCGCTGGCGGACTTGCTCTAACTGCTGGCACAGCAACGCTGTGGCATCGGCTAACCGCGGGCCGGGACGGCTGATCAGGTCTGCGTCGATGGTGAACAGATTGTCGTGCGCGACCACGCGCATGCCCGGCCAGCGCCGCCATCCGCGCAGCGCCGGGTCGCCGCCGCTTGGATCCGTGGGGTGCGCGACCCGGTGCGCCCGTGCGGGTTCCGGCCGCGTGGCAATGATTGCGTCAGGATCGACTGCGATGACCGCTTCGGTTGACACCGTCGGTACCCGTTCGTTCAGCGAGCCGAACAGATTACGCCCGCCGCAGACGCAGAGCACGTCGCTGATGATATGCGTGCCGTTCAGCGTCATCAGCGGGTCATCCCATACTTGAAAAAAAACCGAGACGGGTGGCCGGCTCGCGTAGCGCTGTCGCAGCGCGGCGATACGCGTGTCAAATGCCCGGGCGGCCTCGCGCGCTTGTGACTCGGTGCCAAGCAGCGTGCCCAAGCGGATCAGCGTCGAACTAATGTCGGCCAGCCGATGCGGTTCACTGTAGAACAGCGGTACGTGCAGCGACTTCAACCGTTCGACCTGGCGCTGTGGATTGCCGTGCCACCAGACGACGATCAAATCCGGGTGCGTTGCTGCAATCCGTTCGAGGTCCAGTGCCGTGTTGCTGCCGATGACCGGCACGTCGCGAGCGGCGCGCGGGTAATCGCTGAAGCTGACCGTGCCGACCAGCCGGCTGCCGCCGCCGGCTGCGTAGATCAGTTCCGTGATGCTGGGCGCCAGGCTCACGACGCGCCGTGCCGGCGCATTCAATGTCACGCGCGCACCGCTGTCGTCTAGCACTTGCACGGGTGCGGCCGCGCAAGCCACGGGTGCGCCGACGCCCGACAGCGCGAGCAGCAGATTCACCAATACGCCGCTTGCGCGCCGTGTGCGGCGCCGGGGCCGCACGCCAGGGGACCGCCGGGCGATCATGCCTTCATCCTGAAAAAAGTGCCGAATGAGTCAAGTTCTTTGATAATACCTGGATTCGACTGAGTAATTGGATAGGCTAACGGCTATGCCAAGCCATTGACCCTGGGGGAATTCATGACGGTCATCGTTGTCGCTAATCCCAAAGGCGGTGTGGGTAAGAGCACGCTGTCAACGAATCTAGCAGGCTATTTCGCGTGGCGTGGCGAGTGGGTGGCGCTCGCTGACCTGGACAAGCAGCAATCATCGCGATCCTGGCTGGATTTGCGGCCCGACACGCTGCCCAGGATTGAGCCGTGGGACATGAGCGGGGAGCGCCGTGCCCGGCCGCCAAAGGGATTCGAGCATGCGGTTGTCGATACGCCGGCCGGTTTGCACGGCCCACGCCTGAACCTGGCGCTGTCCGTCGCCGACAAGGTGCTGGTGCCGCTGCAACCGTCGATGTTCGACATTCTCGCCACGCAGCACTTCCTGCAGCGGCTGGCACATGAGAAGGGCGCGCGCAAGGGCGGCATCCAGATCGGCGTGGTCGGCATGCGCGTGGACGCCCGCACCCGTTCGGCGGAACAGTTGCATCGATTCGTCGACGGGCTCGGTCTGCCGGTGCTGGGCTACCTGCGCGATACGCAAAACTATGTGCAACTGGCCGCGCATGGCCTGACGTTATGGGATGTGGCGTCGAGCCGGGTCGACAAGGACCTGGAGCAGTGGCAGTCGGTCGTCGCGTGGGCCGAGCAATGAAGCCGCGGGGATGGCATGGGGCGCCCGGCCGCATCGCTTAGCGCGCGTCCCAGTTCTGCGTCGGTACGTGGTCCCGGGTGCCCTTGATCGTATTGCGTTCGTCGCAGAATACCAGGTTTGGCTTGAAGCCATGACGGACGTCAGTGTCGTCGACCAGCGCGAACGCGGCGATGATGATGAGGTCGCCCACTTGCGCGCGGCGCGCGGCGGACCCGTTCAGCGAGATCATGCCGCTGCCCCGTTCACCGCGGATCGCGTAGGTGGTCAGGCGCTCGCCGTTATTGATGTTCCAGATGTCGATTTGCTCGTTTTCCGCGATGTTGGCGGCCTCGAGTAGAGCTTCGTCGATTGCGCAGGAACCTTCATAGTGCAATTCACAGTGCGTGACGGTGGCGCGGTGAATCTTCGATTTGAGCATCGTACGTTGCATGGGGGTCTCCGGTAAGGGGGGCTCCGGTACTGCGGTGTGCACTGCGCCGTGCGTGGCGAATAAGGTACGGCGCGCGAGCAAAGGGATCAGCGAATCGGCGTGGACGATCAAATTTCCAGGTTATCGATGAGCCGGGTCGCACCAAGCTGCGCGGCAGCGAGCACGACCAGCGGTTCATGCCCTTCGTGCGGTTGTGGCGAGCGCAGATTGGCGCGCTTGCGAATCGCAATGTAATCGGGCTTCCAGCCGCGCTCGATCAACGTCTCGAGCGCGGCTAGCTCGATCTTAGCAAAATCGCGGCGACCCGCGAGCACGCTGTCGCGCACGTGCTGCAGTGTGCGATACAGGGTGGGCGCCTCGGCACGCTCCGAGGGCGTCAGATACACATTGCGTGACGACAGCGCGAGCCCGTCCGTGTCGCGCACCGTCTCGGCGGCGACCACTTCGACGGGCAGCGCGAATTGCTCACACATCTGCCGCACGATCATCAACTGCTGGTAGTCTTTCTTGCCGAACACTGCGACGCGCGGCTGCACGCACGACATCAGTTTCATCACAACCGTGCAGACGCCGTGAAAGAACCCTGGCCGGAACTCGCCCTCGAGAATGTCGCCCAGATCATGCGGCGGGTGCACGCGATATTCCTGCGGACGCGGGTACATGTCCCGCTCGGTCGGCGCGAACAGCACGTAGACGTTTTCCCGCTGCAGCTTGTCGATGTCGGTCTCGAGCGTGCGCGGATACTGGTCGAAATCCTCGTTCAGCCCGAATTGCAGCCGATTCACGAAGATGCTGGCGACCACGGGGTCGCCGTGCTGGCGCGCCAGGCGCATCAGCGACAGGTGCCCTTCGTGCAAGTTGCCCATTGTAGGCACGAACGCGACGCGGTTCTGCCCGCGCAGCTGGTCGCGCAATTCGTTGATCGAGCTAATGACTTTCATGTAGCGAAAAAGGATCGCTGAGCGGATCCTTAGGTCGGTGAGTACGCCAGCCGGACGTAGATCGGTGCGAACGGCTCGGCCTGCGTGATTTCGAGCAACGATTCGCGGGACAGCTCCAGCATCGCAATAAAGTTGACGACCACCACGGGCACGCCACGCGATACATCGAACAGTTCGGTGAATTCCATGAAACGCGCGTGCTGCAGCTTGCGCAGGATTTGGCTCATATGCTCGCGCACCGACAGTTCCTCGCGGGTGATCTTGTGATGCTGCACGAGCTTGGCGCGCTTGAGCACGTCGGCCCACGCGCCGCGCAGGTCATCCGCGTTGACGTCCGGCCAGCGTGGCGCCAGATTTTGCTCGATATACACTTGCGCGCGCAGGAAGTCACGGCCGTGCTGCGGCAGGCGGTCCAACTGCTGTGCGGCAAGCTTCATTTGCTCATACTCAAGCAGCCGGCGTACCAACTCGGCGCGCGGGTCTTCGGCATCCTCGCCGGTGTCGGCCTTTTTCACCGGCAGCAGCATCCGTGACTTGATCTCAATCAGCATGGCCGCCATCAGCAAATATTCGGCCGCCAGCTCCAGGTTCGTCGTGCGAATCTGCTCGACGTAGCCCAAATACTGCGCGGTAACGTCCGCCATCGGAATGTCGAGCACGTTGAAATTCTGCTTGCGGATCAGGTAGAGCAGCAGATCGAGCGGACCCTCGAATGCTTCCAAAAAGACTTCAAGCGCGTCCGGTGGGATGTACAGGTCCTGCGGCACCTTGAACAGCGGCTCGCCGTATAGGCGAGCGAACGCGACGCCGTCAACCGTGCCCGGCGTCGAGTCGGTGGTGGGCGCACACAGTGCGACCGCGGATGCCTGCTGGCCCGGCTCGTCCGGTGCCGGAACGGCGCTCACGTCAGAAATGCTGGTAGTACACGTAGGGCGTCTGTGGCACACGTGCCTGTTGCTGGCGCGTGCGCTCGTCCAGATCGATCGGCGCCTTGTCCCACAGCAGTGCGCGGCCGTTGCGTTGCTGTTCCTCGAGTTCCGGATGCTGCTGCTTGAGCTGGGTCAGGAATTGGGTGATGTCCGACTGATACATGACAATACTCCGCGAACCAAAAAATCCGATCCCAGATTTTACCGCAAGCTTCCGGGCCCGGAACAAAGGGGGCGGGCTGCCGTTCCAATGGCGCAACCCGGCCTGCGCCAGCGCATTGCGTCATTCATGCCTGAGTGCCTGGCGCGTGTGATATGTTCCAATATGGGTTTGTCGGTTCGCACCACCGCCGCTGCGACGTTGACCGCCATGTTCCTCGACGGAGTTCGATTTGCCACGTAGTTCCCCTGGGCTGCCTTGCGGCGTCGTGCGGCGCGCGCGAGCAATATACACGCGAGTGCACGCGGCGCGTTGGGCGCTGCAATGCACTGCAATGATCGTGCCACTGATGGCACCTGGCGTCGCCCTGGCCAAGTACGACGTGGAGATTGATGCGCCGTCCTATTTGCTGCGCAAGCTGCTGCGCGCCCACCTGGATGTGTCGCGTTTTGCCAAACGACATGACATCTCGGACGAGCAATTCGAGTTTCTCGTGACGGCGGTACCGCAGCAAGTGCGCGACCTACTCTCCACTGAAGGGTATTTCGAGCCGGTGGTACGCACCGACGTGCGCGCCGGCAAGCGCCGCGCGGTGACCGTTCATGTGGAGCCGGGCCCGCGCACGCACGTGGCGGCGGTCGAGTTGTCGTTCACTGGGCCGATGCTGACCGAGGCGCCCGAACAGAAAAAGGCGGTACGCAGCGCGTTCGGGCTGACGAGCGGCGAGCCGTTCACGCAGGCGGCGTGGGACGGCGCCAAGCAGGCCTCGCTCAAGACGCTGCAGTCATACCGCTACCTGGGCGCGACGATCGTACATTCGCAAGCGCGGATCGACCCGCGTACCCACGAGGCGCGATTGAGTATCACGTATGAGAGCGGGCCGACGTTTACCCTCGGGCCGCTTGACGTATCTGGCACGCGGCGCTATCCGCAATCGATTATCACGAACGTCAACCCGCTGAGTGCCGGCGAAATCTACAGCGCCGAGCGTATCGCCGAGCTGCAGCGGCAGGTGCAGAACACGCCGTACTATGGCAGCGTCGGCATCTCGGTCGATGACGACGTGAGCAAGCCGCGGCACACGCCCGTGCACGTCAAGGTCAGCGAATACCAGTACAACGCAGTGCGTACCGGCATCGGCTATTCGTCCGATACCGGCGGACACATCCAGGGGGCATACTCGTACCTGGACATGTTCGGCGCTGCCTGGCCCTTCAGCTTCTCGGGCCGGCTGGACCAGACGCAGCAGTATGGGCAGGTGCAGCTGTCGATGCCGCCGGGACCGCGCGCGTGGACCAACACGCTGCTCGGCTCGTACACGCGTACCGACGTGTCGGGCACCGATATCCATAGCGTGCGGGTTGGCGCGCAGCGCACGCGCACGTCGCAGAATATCGACTACAACTACCAGGTGCTGTTCTACCTGGATCGTCTGGACCAGAATAGCGCCGGGCCCACCGTGAGCCGCGCGCTCGTGCCGGCGTGGTTGTGGACCCGGCGCAACGTCGACGATCCGGTGTTCCCGCGAGCGGGCAACCTGCTGCGCCTGGAGGCCGGTTTGGCGATCAAGGGCGTGATGACAGATCAGACATTCGGGCGGGCCTACGCGAACGCACGGCAGTACGTGCCGATCGGCCGGCGCGACATCGTGCTGCTGCGGCTGCAAGCCGGTGGCGTATTCACGGCTGGCGGCTCGCGCGGCGTGCCAGCATCGCTGCTGTTTCGCGCTGGCGGCACGGAGACGATACGCGGCTATGGCTATGACAGCATTGGCAATAATGTGGGTGGCTCGGTGCTGCCGACCAAATATTTGCTCAGCGGCGGCGCCGAATACCAGCACTGGATCAACCACGACTGGGGCGCGGCGGCCTTCTGGGATATCGGCACGGCGACCGACAACTGGACCGAGAAGATTTTTTACCAGGGCGTGGGCGTCGGCGCACGCTGGCGCAGCCCCGTCGGGCCGATCAATGTTGATCTCACGTATGGCCTGCGCAATCATAGCTGGCGCCCCTATTTGACCCTGGGCATCGCATTCTGATTTTTGATCACCTTACGGCACTACCCGATACTTGACGCATGAGCGACGACGACCATAAGTCTGCCGACCATGAACCCTCCCGCCCCGGCGACGAGCTGCACGCGGGTGGTGCTGCCGGGCAGCACGGCGATCGCGCGCCAGCCCGGCGTGGCCGCGGCCGGCGCGCGCTGCGCTGGGCCAGCGTCCTGGGGCTTGGTTTTGTGCTGGTGGTGGTCGCGCTGCTGGTGGCCGTGCAGACCGAACCGGGCACACGCGCGCTGTGGCAAATCGCGACTCGGGTCACAGCGGGTGCGTTCTCCGGGACACTTGACGGGGGCACGCTTGCGCACGGACTGCGCGCGCGCGACGTCAGATGGCAGCACGCGGGCACGGCTATCTGGCTCGATCGGATCGACGGACAGTGGAGGGTGACGCTTTTACCGTGGCGATTGTCCGTCCAATCGCTACGAATTGGCGCTGTCGATGCTCGGCTTGCCCCGGCCGGCAAACCCGCCACGCGTGCGACGTTGCCGCAGCGGTTGACTGTGCCGCTGCCACTGCAGATCCATTCGCTGGACGTGGCTGCGATCCGCCTGCACGAGCCGGGATCGACGATCGAGTTATCGGCGTTGCACGCGCACGGCAGTAGCGACGGGCGGCGCCATCATCTTGTGCTCGACAGGCTGCAGACACCGTATGGGCCGCTTCATGCGGACGTGGCGCTGGACGGCGTACGGCCGTTCGCCGTGCGTGGCGATGCAGGGCTGGCAGGCCAGTTTGGCGGGCATGAGATGCGGCTTGGCATGCAGGTGTCCGGTTCGCTGCAGGCGCTCGTCGCCGACGTGCAGGCGAATGGTGTGCAGGCGAACGGCATGCCGTTGAGCGGAGCCGCGCACGTGGAGGCTACCCCATTTGCTGACGTGCCGCTGAAGGTCGTCACGCTCGATGCCGACCATCTCGATCCACGGGCCTTTAATCCGGGCGCGCCGCATGCGGACCTGTCGGTACGCGTCCGCTTGCGGCCGGTCGAGCCCGCGCCGACCGCGCAGGCGCGTGACGCCGCTGCCCCCGGCATGCCGCTGGTCGTTGCCGGTGAAGTATCCGTCGTCAATGCGATGCCCGGACTGCCCGCACAGCACCACCTGCCGCTGATCGACGCGCGTGCCAACGTGAGTCTGGACGCGGGCCGGCAAGCCATCTCCGCGCTGAAGGTCCGTCTGCTCGGCGGTGCGACGGTGAGCGGAGCGGGCGCGCTGGAGCATGGCCGCGGCCGTGTTCAGTTGCGTACGTCTGGCTTGGACCTGAGTGTGTTGAGCGCCACGTTGCGCGCGACCCGGTTCGCCGGACCTATCGGCATCGAGCTCGACGCCGGTCGCCAGCAGGTGCAGGTTAATCTGGCGGACGCTGATGCCAAGCTGCGGGTGCAGGGGGCCGTCGCGATCGGTCCCAGGCAGGTCGCGCTTGAGCGCATGAGGCTGACGGCGGGCGATGGGTACGCGGAGCTTGCCGGCGTGCTGCGTCGCGATGGGCACGGCAGCTACGAATTGCAGGCTACGCTGGCGGCGCTCGATCCGTTCGCGCTGCTGGCGCGTGACAGCCTGCAGATAGGCCGCACGAGCCAGCCGGTTCAGCACAATGTCAGCCGCATGGCGTCCAAGACTGCCGGCAGCGGTTCGGGCAAGGCTGCCGGCGCCGCTGGCAAGGGGGCTGCCCAGCGGCTCGCTGCACGCGTGACCGGCACGCTCAACGCAAAAGGCGCATTGACGCCGGCACTGACCGTCCAGGCCGACTTTGCGTTGCGCGACAGCGTCTACAACGGCTTGCCGCTGAGCGGCGGCGGTACGCTAGCGCTGGCCGGCACGCGAATCCTGCCCAGTGATGTGCGCGTGAGCGTGGCCGGCAACGACGTTCAATTACGCGGTAGCTTCGGCGCGGCCGGCGACCGGTTGCTATTCCATGTCGATGCGCCCGCGCTAGAGCAGCTTGGCTTTGGCATTGCCGGCGCAGCGCGCGCCAATGGCGACGTGACCGGCTCTCTCGCGCATCCGAATGTGGTCGCCAGCTATCAGGCAGACGGCGTGGTCATGGGCGGCAACCGGATCGGCCATGCCGCGGGCCGTGTCGAGTTGCGCGACGGGGCGCAGGGCGCGATGGTTGCCACTGTTGACGCGCGAGCGGTAACCACGCCGCAGGTGCGACTCAATGCGCTGTCGCTACGGCTGGACGGGGTGCGCGCGCACCACACGCTGGTTGCTAGCGGGAGCGGCAGCGTCGGGGGACAGCCGGTCGATTTCAATGTGGCGGCGAGCGGCAAGCTGACCGACGCGCGGGGCGGCATCGGCTGGAATGGCACGATCAGCCAACTAGAAAACCGCGGCCTGCCCGAGATCAAGCTGGCCGCGCCAGCGACCGTGAGCGCTAGCGCCGGGCATTGGGTAATCGGCGCCACGCGCTTGAGCGTGGCGCGCGCGCTGCTGGATTTGAAGTCGTTCCAGTATGCGGGTGGGCGCTTGCAGTCGAGCGGCTCGCTAACGCATGTCGACGTGGCGCGACTGTTGCAGCTTTGCGAGCCACCCACGCACCAGCAGGCGTCGTTTAGAACCGATTTGGTGTTCGATGCGCAGTGGGACGTGTCGTTCGGGCAGCGTGCCGCGGGCTATGCGCAGATCAAGCGGCGCTCGGGGGACGTCACGATCGATGCGGGACGTGGCATGGCGGCGCTGGGCATCAGCGACGCAATGGCGCGCGTTGACTTCGCCGCGGACCGCCGTCTGAATGCAACGGTCCATGCCGTGGCCGGGCGCCTTGGCACGCTGGACGCGACGCTGCGCATGCCGATTGCCGTGCATGACGGCGTGCCGGCGATAGTCAGCGACGCACCGTTGGACGGTGCGGTTGTATTCGACCTGCCGTCGTTGCGGACCACCGGCGGGCTGCTCGGGCCCAGCTATCTGCTCGATGGGCAGATGTTGTTGAAGCTGGCGATCGCGGGCCAGGCATCGCACCCGAAGCTCTCCGGCACGCTGACCGGCGACGGCTTGTCGGCGACCGTTGTCGACCAAGGTATCACGCTCAAAGATGGTATCGTGCGCGTGGTGCTGACCGAAAACCGGGTCGAATTCCGTCAGGTCCAGTTTCATGGCGCTCAAGGCACGTTGCGCGCCACCGGCAACGTGATGCTCGACCAACAAAACCCTGATTTAAGCGCGCATATTGTGGCCGACAAGCTCGAGTTGTTCGCGTCGCCGTATCGCCAGCTGTCGTTGTCCGGTGACGCGACGGTGGCCAATGCTGGCGCGCAGGGCGGGATGGCGATCAATGGCCGGTTTTTCGTCAACAAGGCACTGTTTGATTTGCCGGAGCAATCGGCGCCAAGCTTATCCGACGACGTCGTAATCGTGCGCTCGGACGGCACGGTCGAGGACGAGCACGCTGCGTCGTCTGTCGCTGGCAAGCCGGCGGGCCCGTTTGCACCGCGCGCCAACATCGACGTCGACTTGGGCCACGACTGTCATTTTCGCGGCGCGGGCGCTGATTTGGGACTGCGTGGCGTGATCAACCTCGTTAGCGCGCCGAACCAGCCGTTGCGCGCCGTGGGCAACGTGCGGGTCGTGGAGGGGTCCACCTATACCGCGTTTGGCCGCAAGCTGGGTATCGAGAACGGCTATTTCACGTTCAATGGGCCGGTTAGCAACCCGGGCATCAATATCCTCGCGATGCGGCGCAACCAGGAGATCGAAGCCGGCGTACAGGTGACCGGCACCGTGCAGTCGTCCAAGGTCAAGCTGGTGTCGGAGCCCAACGTGAGTGACAACGAGAAGCTGTCATGGCTGCTGCTCGGACATGGTACCGATACCGGTGCAAACCTTGGGCAGCAGAGCACGATGAATGCGGCGATCGCGCTGCTTGGCAGCGCGACTGGCAAGCGGATCGCGCAGACCTTCGGGCTGGACGAAGTCTCGGTCGGCCAAAGCGAGGTCGGCCTGACGGACCCGCAAGTGGTGACGCTCTCGAAGGCCATCACCGAGCGGCTCGTGCTCGGCTACGAGCAAGGCATTGAGACGACAAACAACGCGTTCAAGGTGACGGTGAACCTGTCTCGGTTCTGGGCCATCATGTCCTATGCCGGCACCTATAATGGCGTGGACCTGCAGTTCACCCGCCGCTTTGACGGCTTTTGGAAAAAGTAGCGGCAGTAGTGGTGCGCCGTGCGCACCAGTGCGCTATTTGACCCGCATGCCGGGCTTTGCACCGTTGTGCGGCTCGAGCACGTAGATGCCGGGCTCCTTTTTCTCATCCGCCGCTGATGCGGCCAATACCATGCCTTCGGACACGCCGAACTTCATCTTGCGCGGCGCGAGGTTCGCGACCATCACGGTCAGCTTGCCGATCAACGCCTCGGGGCGGTAGGCCGCCTTGATGCCGGAGAACACATTGCGCGTGCTCGCCTCGCCCACGTCCAGGGTGAGTTGCAACAGTTTGTCGGACCCCTCCACTGCCTTGCAGTCGACGATGCGCGCAATGCGCAGGTCGATCTTTGCAAAATCGTCGATCGTGATGAAGCCCTCGCCGTTTGCCGACGTGTCGTGGGCGCCGGACGACTTGGCCGTGCCCACCGTGGTGGTGGCCGTGTCCGTGGCCGCGGCCGGTTGCAATGACTGGCGGTTGGCGGCAAGCAGCGCGTCGATTTGCTTGGGGTCCACGCGCCGCATGAGGTGTTGATACGGCCGGATCGGCCGCGCCGACGATAGAGGCACTGAGACGTCGGCCCATTTGAGCGGCTCAATTGAGAGGAATGTCTCGACCGATTCGGCGAGCTTCGGCAATACGGGCTTCAGGGCCAGCGTAAGCAACCGGAATGCCTCGAGACTGACGCTGCACGTCTCGTGCAACGCCACCGCATTGGCGGGATCCTTGGCCTGTTCCCAAGGCTTGGCGGCATCCACGTACGCGTTGACGGCGTCCGCTAGCTCCATCGTTTGGCGCAGTGCGCGACTGTATTCGCGGCTTTCGTAGTGTGCCGCGATCGTCGGGATGGCGTCGCGCAGCCGGGCCAGCAGCGGATGGTTCATCGCGCTGTCCTGCACGCGTGCATCAAACCGCTTGACCAGGAAACCGGCGGCGCGGCTCGCGATGTTCACGTATTTGCCGACCAGGTCGCTGTTCACGCGCGCCTGGAAGTCGTCGAGGTTTAGGTCGATGTCCTCCATCGTGCTGTTAAGCTTCGCGGCGAGATAGTACCGCAGCCATTGCGGATCCAAACCAGTCGTGATGTAGCTGTTCGCGTTGATGAAGGTGCCGCGCGACTTGGACATTTTCGTGCCGTCCACGGTCAGGAAGCCATGCGCGAACACGTTGGTCGGTGTGCGGTGGCCGGAGAATTGCAGCATGGCAGGCCAGAACAGCGTGTGGAAATACAGGATGTCCTTGCCGATGAAGTGGTATTGCTCGGTGGTCGAGCCCGGACGGACCCACTCTTCAAAATCCAAGCCACGACGCTCGCACAGGTTCTTGAAGCTGGCATAGTAGCCGACCGGTGCATCGAGCCACACGTAGAAGTACTTGCCGGGTGCGCCTGGGATCTCGAAGCCGAAGTACGGCGCATCGCGCGAGATGTCCCAGTCGGCGAGCGTCGCGTCGCCGTCCTCGCCAAGCCATTCGCGCATCTTGTTGGTAGCCTCCTGCTGCGCGAGCTGGCTGACCCAGCCGCGCAGGAAGGTCTCGCAGCGCGGATCGGACAGTTTGAAGAAATAGTGCGTCGAGGTTTTTTTCACCGGCGTCGCGCCGGACAACACGGAATACGGCTTGACCAGTTCGGTTGGCTGGTACGTTGACCCACACACCTCGCAACTGTCGCCATATTGATCCTTCGCACCGCATTTCGGGCATTCACCCTTGATGAAGCGGTCTGGCAGGAACATCTCCTTGACCGGGTCATACGCTTGTTCGATATCGCGCGCCGCGATCAATCCGGCATCGCGAAGTGCGGTGAAAATGGTCTCGGACAACACCCGGTTCTCGTCTGAGTCCGTCGAGTAATAATTGTCGAACGAGATGCCGAAATGGTCGAAATCGCGCTTATGTTCCTGCCAGACGCGCTCGATCAACTGCCGCGGCGTGATGCCCTCGGACTGCGCGCGCAGCATGATCGGCGTGCCATGAGTATCGTCCGCGCCGACGTAGTACACCTCGTGCCCGTGCATTCGCATCGCGCGCACCCAGATGTCGGTCTGGATATATTCAACGAGATGGCCGATGTGGATCGGGCCGTTCGCGTACGGCAGCGCGGATGTGACGAGCATGCGGCGTGGCACGCCGGTGGAGACGGGAGCTGACATGGCGATAGCGGGTTTGATTCGACAAAAACGGGATGGAGCGCCGATTTTAGCAGGCGCGGCTGCGATGACACGGTCGCAAGAACGGTCGCGCGATGCTAAAAAAAAACCGGGGCTTCGAGCCCCGGAGCAACAACGACAAGAGGAGAATGGTAACGCAGCGGTATTGCCGCCACGTACCATATGAACAGACAGCGAATCGGCTGCGGAGTTCGAAGAATTTTAAAATGAACAACGGCCGGTTTGCCGCCGCGTGTCGCGGCGGCTGACATCGCGGCGGGAAAAATTAGGGTTGCATCATTCGCGCGGTTGTGACGTGGCCCGCAGGTAGATCTCCACGCGCCGGTTCTGCGCGCGGCCGGCCTCTGCGCTGTTGTCCGCAATCGGCTGCGACTGGCCGCGGCCTTCGGCGGCCAACCGTTGCGCGGCAACGCCGTGCAGCGCCAGGTATTGCGCGACGCTCTGCGCACGTGCCTGTGACAGCGTCTGATTGTATTGCGGCTGGCCGGTGCTGTCGGTGTGGCCGAGCACGTGCGCCACCAACTCGGGATGCTGGGTTAGGGTCTGCGCCACTTGGTCGAGCACCGGTGTGAACGAAGGTTTGATCGCATAGCTGTTCGTGTCGAACGAGATCGAGCTGGGGATATTGACCTTCAGCGAGCCGTCTGGTTGCTCAGACACCTGGGTGCCGGTGCCTGCGGTGGCGCCCGACAACTTGTTCTTGATCGCTTGCCAGTTATACCCGGTCATGCCGCCGACCGCGGCGCCGGCCGCAGCGCCGATTGCCGCACCCTTGCCGCCGCCAAAGATTGCACCGAGTCCGGCGCCGGTGGCTGCGCCGACGCCGCTACCGACCGCTGCGTTGCCGCCTTGCGGCGTCTGGCAGCCGGCCAGCAGCGCACCCGCCACTGCGAGGAGCGACAATTGCAACGGAAGGCGGAGGGTGAATTTTGCGTTCATATGACACCTCATGGGTTAAATGGATTAAACCGATGTGCACAGCACACCGTCGGGAGCGACGCTTGCGCGTGGCATCGAAGCGCGATTTCCCGACAGGCGCGCCCGAAGCCTCGCAGGCAGGCTTCATGCCACTACAATGTCGGCATAGCCGCTGATCCATGTCGGAACAACCGCTGGTCGCGGAGCGTGTCGCGTGAAGCGCCGTTTGGCAACGCCACGCAACCATTTTTTGCCATTTCCAGCGTGAGGTTCGACGCGACCCCGCGCGCAAGGTTCGATGCACGTGGCAGGTGTTGGGCGAGCGGATGGAACACTTCAAGTAACGGAGCAACGATGACAATCGACAGGGCCCAGATCGACGCTGTGCTGCACGGCATGATCGACCCGAATACCGCAGAGCCGATAACAGCGGGCAAAGGGGTGCGCAACGTCGTGATTGACGGCGACACGGTATCGCTCGAGGTCGTGCTAGGCTATCCTGCCAAGAGCCAGTATGGGGTAATCCAAGCGCGCGTTGAGCAGGCGCTGCGCGCCGTGCAGGGCGTGGCGCATCTGCACGTGGCGGTATCCCATCAGATCGTGGCGCACGCGGTGCAACGCGGCGTGCAGTTGCTGCCGAATGTGCGCAATATTGTCGCGGTCGCCTCCGGCAAGGGCGGAGTCGGCAAGAGCACCACGGCCGCGAACCTCGCGCTGGCGCTGGCCGCCGAAGGCGCGTCGGTCGGCGTGCTGGACGCGGACATCTACGGCCCGTCGCAGCCGACGATGCTCGGCATCGACGGCCGTCCGGCGTCCGAGGATGGCAAGACGATGATTCCGCTTGAAGGCCATGGCGTACAGGCTAATTCGATCGGCTTCCTGGTCGAGCAGGACAACCCGATGGTGTGGCGCGGGCCGATGGTCACGTCCGCGCTCGAGCAGTTGCTGCGGCAGACGAATTGGCGCGACCTGGACTATCTGATTGTCGACATGCCACCCGGCACCGGCGATATTCAACTCACGCTCGCGCAGCGGGTGCCTGTGACCGGTGCGGTGATCGTCACGACGCCGCAGGACATTGCGCTGCTGGACGCCCGAAAAGGGCTGAAAATGTTCGAAAAGGTCGGCGTGCCGATCCTAGGCGTCGTCGAGAATATGAGCATCCATATCTGTTCCCACTGCGGCCACGCCGAGCCGATCTTCGGTGCTGGCGGCGGCGAGCGCCTCTGCGCGCAGTATGGCGTGCCGTTTCTGGGCAGTCTGCCGTTGGATATCGGCATTCGCGAGCAGGCCGATGCGGGACGTCCGACAGTAGTCGCCGACCCGCACGGACGCGTCGCCGGCCTGTATCACGACATTGCCCGCCAGGTCGCGATCCGGATTGCGAAGCTGTCGCGCGACATGAGTTCGAAGTTCCCGACCATCGTCGTCCAGAACACCTGACGCGGCTCGGTGACATCCTTTACGGTGGCCGTCTCGCCAGATGGGCCAGACGCGGTATCATTGCGGCTTGTTTAGTACCCTGAGGCTGAATGGAACCGCAATTGGGATGGCGTCTTGCCGGCACGATGAGCACGCTGCTCGTGACCAGCGTGATGCTGGTCGGTTGTGCGTCGATCTTCGGCAGGCACGACAAGCGTGCCGACGTCCAGATCGTGCCGGCGGTCGGCCACGCCGCACGCGGCACGGTCACGTTGATCGAATATGCTGACGGCGTGCAGGTGACCTATAACCTGAGCGGGCTGCCGCCGGACAGCGACCATGCGCTGCAGATCCATGAGCGTGGCGACTGCCATTCGCCGGGCGCCGCAGGCGGGGTGTTCAGCCCCGGGGCCGAGCGCCTGAAGCAGGGGATCCGGCTCGAAGGCGACCTGGTGAACCTGCACGCGGACGCGAACGGCGTGGCGGCCGGGTTCATCGTGTCGCCAGACGTGTCGCTGGACGGAGTGCGCTCGGTGGTCGGTCGCGCACTGATCGTACACCGCGACGCGCAGGACTATTATGCGTTTCCGCCTCGCGACGCTGGCCCTGCGTTGGGTTGCGGCATTATTCGCAAATAAGGGTCACGCTGCGATGACATGGCCACGCTGCGATGAGGCAGCGGCGTCAAGCCTCGTTTGCTCGTTTTCAACCTGCGGCCTTGCCGCCTTTCGATTGCACGTATGACGATCAAATCCGATAAATGGATCCGGCGCATGGCCGAGCAGTACAGCATGATCGAACCATTTGCGCCGGATCAGGTGCGCGTTGCGCCGGATGGCCATAAGATCGTCAGCTACGGCACGTCGAGCTACGGCTACGATATCCGCTGTGCGGACGAATTCAAGATCTTCACTAACATCAACTCAACGATCGTCGATCCGAAGAACTTCGATGAGAAGTCCTTTGTCGACTTCAAGGGCGATGTGTGCATCATCCCGCCGAACTCGTTTGCGCTGGCACGTACCGTCGAATACTTCCGTATCCCGCGCAATGTGCTGACCGTGTGCCTGGGCAAATCGACGTATGCGCGCTGCGGGATCATTGTCAACGTCACGCCGTTCGAGCCTGAATGGGAAGGACACGTGACGCTGGAGTTTTCCAACACGACACCACTGCCAGCGAAAATCTACGCGAACGAAGGCGTGGCGCAGGTGCTGTTTTTCGAGAGCGACGAACTCTGCGAGACCTCCTATGCGGACCGTCGCGGTAAGTACCAGGGCCAGCATGGCGTCACGCTGCCCAAGACCTGAGTTTCGCGCGCCGCCGTGCCATGCTGCGTGGCGCATGCCGGCATGTTGCGGCCGCTGCTTACTCGAACGGTAGAGTGCAGCGGTTTGTTTTTGGAGAGTCACCGATGAAGTTTCGCTACCCTGTCGTTATCATCGACGAGGATTTTCGCTCGGAGAACATCTCCGGCTCGGGTATCCGCGCGCTGGCCGAGGCGATCGAGCGCGAGGGGGTCGAGGTGCTTGGCCTGACCAGCTACGGTGATCTGACCTCGTTCGCGCAACAATCCAGCCGCGCGTCTTGCTTCATCCTGTCGATCGACGACGACGAGATCGCGCTGGTCGATGAAGTTGCCGCGACGCACGACCAAGTGCCCGAGCTTGCCAACGCGATCCTGGCGCTGCGCGCATTCGTCGCCGAGGTGCGGCGTCGCAACGCCGACATCCCAATTTTCCTGTACGGCGAGACGCGCACGTCACGTCACATTCCGAACGACATCCTGCGCGAGCTGCACGGCTTCATTCATATGTTCGAGGATACGCCTGAGTTCGTTGCGCGGCATATCATCCGCGAGGCGAAGGTGTACCTGGATTCGTTAGCGCCGCCATTCTTTAAGGAGCTGGTCAAGTACGCGGACGAAGGCTCGTATTCGTGGCATTGCCCAGGTCACTCTGGAGGCGTCGCGTTCCTGAAGAGTCCACTTGGCCAGATGTTTCACCAGTTCTTCGGCGAAAACATGCTGCGCGCGGACGTGTGCAACGCCGTGGACGAGCTTGGGCAACTACTGGACCATACCGGGCCGGTAGCCGCGTCCGAGCGCAATGCGGCGCGCATCTTCAGCGCTGATCACCTGTTTTTTGTGACTAACGGCACGTCCACGTCGAACAAGATCGTCTGGCACGCCACCGTCGCGCCGGGCGACATCGTCGTGGTGGACCGCAACTGCCACAAGTCGATCCTGCACGCGATCACGATGACTGGTGCGATCCCGGTCTTCCTGACGCCCACCCGCAACCATTTTGGCATCATCGGGCCGATCCCGCGCGATGAGTTCCAACCGGAGAACATCCGCCGCAAGATCGACGCGAATCCGTTCGCGCGCGAGGCGCTCGCGAAAAACCCGAAGCTCAAGCCGCGGATTCTGACGATCACGCAAAGCACCTACGATGGCGTCGTCTACAACGTCGAGATGATCAAGGACCTGCTGGGCGACACGATCGATACGCTGCACTTTGATGAGGCCTGGCTGCCGCACGCCGAATTCCACCCGTTCTATCAGGACATGCATGCAATCGGGCAGAACGCCCGCCGCACCGACGCGCTGGTGTTCGCGACCCATTCGACGCACAAGCTGCTGGCCGGCATCTCGCAGGCGTCGCAGATCCTGGTGCAGGATTCGCAGTTGCCGCGCTTTGATCGGCATCGCTTCAACGAGGCATACCTGATGCACACGTCGACCAGCCCGCAATACGCGATCATTGCGTCGTGCGACGTGGCTGCGGCGATGATGGAGCCGCCCGGCGGCACCGCGCTCGTCGAGGAGTCGATTGCCGAGGCGCTGGATTTCCGTCGCGCGATGCGCAAGGTCGATGCCGAATATGGCGACGATTGGTTCTTCAAGGTGTGGGGGCCCGATCAGCTCGTCACCGAGGGCATTGGCTCGCGTGAGGACTGGCTATTGCGGCCGAACGACCGCTGGCATGGTTTCGGCAACCTGGCCGAAGGCTTCAACATGCTGGACCCGATCAAGGCGACGATCATCACACCGGGGCTGGACGTGGACGGCGAGTTCGGCGAGACGGGTATTCCGGCGGCGATCGTCACCCGCTACCTGGCCGAGCATGGCATCATCGTCGAGAAGACCGGACTGTACTCGTTCTTCATCATGTTTACGATCGGCATCACCAAGGGCCGCTGGAACTCGATGGTCACCGAATTGCAGCAGTTCAAGGACGACTACGATCGAAACCAGCCGCTATGGCGCGTGCTGCCAGAGTTCGTCACGCAGTATCCTATGTACGAGCGTGTCGGGCTGCGCGACCTGTGCGAGCAGATTCACAGTGTGTACCGTGACAATGACATCGCGCGGCTAACGACCGAGATGTACCTGTCCGACATGGAGCCGGCCATGCGCCCGACCGACGCGTTTTCGAAGATCGCGCACCGCGAGATCGACCGCGTGCCGATCGACGACCTCGAGGGCCGCGTCACTAGCATCCTGCTCACGCCGTATCCCCCGGGCATTCCGCTGTTGATTCCGGGCGAGCGGTTCAACGAGACCATCGTGCGCTACCTGAGGTTTGCGCGCGACTTCAATGCGCGGTTTCCCGGCTTTCATACCGATATTCACGGGCTGGTCACCGAAGGGGTCGGCGGCAACGTCAAGTACTTTGTGGATTGCGTGCGGCCGTGAGCGGCGCGCCGGCCATCGGCCGGCGGGCGGCGCCGATAGCGCGGCCGTCAGCGCAATAGGCGAGTCGGCGATCGATGGTGCGATGGCGGGCCGGTGATCGATGGTGCGATGGCGGGTCGGCGATCGATGGTGCGATAGGTGGGCGGCAATCGACGGCGTGATAGCCGGTCAATAGCCGCGCGCCGCTGTTACCGAGACAGCGCGGTGCGTGCGGCTGCGATTGCGGCGCGCACCTGCTGCGGCGCCGTACCGCCCACGTGATTGCGGCTGGCGACCGAGCCTTCCAGTGTCAGGTAATCGAACACGTCGTCACCCAGCAGCGACGCGACTTTCGGCAATTCGGCGCGCAACTGGTCGAGCGTCAGGTCCGCCAGGTCACAGCCCCGGTCTACGCAGACGCGTACCGCATGGGCCACCGCCTCGTGCGCGTCGCGAAATGGCAAGCCACGCTTGACGAGGTAATCGGCCAGGTCGGTCGCAGTCGAAAAGCCTTGCAGCGCCGCGGCCCGCATCGCATCCGGCTTGACGGTGATGCCGGCGACCATTTCGGTGAAGATGCGCAGCGTGTCGGCCACCGTGTCAACGGTATCGAACAGCGGCTCTTTGTCTTCCTGGTTGTCCTTGTTGTACGCGAGCGGCTGGCCCTTCATGAGTGTGAGCAGCGCGATCAGGTGGCCGTTTACACGGCCGGTCTTGCCGCGCGCAAGCTCAGGCACGTCGGGGTTTTTCTTCTGTGGCATGATCGATGAGCCGGTGCAGAAGCGATCGGCCAGATCGATGAAGCCGACTCGCGGGCTCATCCACAGCACCAGCTCCTCAGACAGCCGCGACACGTGCGTCATGACTAGCGCCGCAGCCGCCGTGAATTCGATCGCGAAGTCCCGGTCCGACACCGCATCGAGTGAATTCGCGCAGACACCGTCGAAACCGAGCGTCCTAGCGACGTGCTCACGGTCGATTGGGTAGCTGGTGCCCGCAAGCGCCGCAGCGCCCAACGGTAGCCGGTTGACCCGCTTGCGGCAGTCGAGCATCCGTTCGGTGTCGCGCGTAAACATCTCCACGTATGCCAGCAAATGGTGGCCGAAGGTCACCGGTTGCGCGACCTGCAGGTGTGTGAAGCCCGGCAGGATCGTGTCGGCATATCGTTGCGCGAGTTCGAGCAGCGCGCCTCGCAAATCCTTGAGTAGCACGCTGATCCGGTCGATCTCGCCGCGCAGCCAGAGTCGGATGTCCGTTGCAACTTGGTCGTTGCGCGAGCGCCCGGTGTGCAGCCGCTTGCCCGCATCGCCAATTAGCGCGGTTAGCCGGGCCTCGATGTTTAGGTGGACGTCTTCGAGGTCTAGTTGCCATTCGAATTCGCCGCGCTCGATCTCCCCGCGAATCTGCTCCATGCCTTTGCGAATCGCCGCGACGTCGTCGTCGCTGATGATCCGTTGCGCGCCGAGCATCGCCGCGTGCGCAAGCGAACCCTCGATGTCAACGAGCGCGAGCCGCTTATCGAAGAACACGGACGACGTATAGCGTTTGACGAGATCGGACATCGGCTCGGAAAAACGCGCCGACCAGGCTTCGCCCTTTTTGTGCAATTGGGAGGTCATGACAGGATGCCGCAATAGTAGAGGTGCCGCTTGCCGCACCGCCGTGCGGCAAAGACAAACATTCTAGCATCGCGGCAGCGTGGCACCGGCGTCGTGCGCGGCGGCCGCGGCGGTGGCTTCGCCGCGCAGTTCATGTTGCGCGATCAGCACCACGAGCTTCATGTCGTCGCGCTGGGCCGGCACGAAGGTGATCTGATCGTAGGCGATGCGCCCGCGCACCGGATGATCGAACTCGCGGCGGCCGCCTTCGCGCTCAAACACGTCCTGCGATGCCCAGAAGCGCGCGAACGGGTCGCATTGCGCAATCAACGTGTCGAGTAGCGCGCGCGTGGGTGCGTCGTTCAAATGTCGGATCGAGTCGGCGCGGAATTCGGCGACGAGCCGGCGTGCACGGGTTTCCCAATCGACAATCAGCGTGCGCGCGGCCGGCGAGGTGAAGGTGTAGCGCAGCAGGTTGGGGTCGCTGCCGTGCGTGTCCCGAGGAACCAGCACACCGGCAGTCGCGGCCGGCTTGGCCGCGTCGAGCCAGCCGATAAACAATTCCGCCGCTGCCGCGTTCCAGGCGAGCGCGTTCCACTGTGGGTCCAGCACGTAGGCGGGGGTGGCGATCAACCCGACGCTGGCCAGCAGCGCCGCGGGCACGCCGGCCGTGACCGCGTCCGGCTCGGCGGGATCGCGCTGCGCGGCAAGCTCGAACAGATAGGCCCGTTCCGCGCGCGACAGCCTCAATGCGACGGCGATCCGCGCCAGCGCATCGGCGGATGCTGATACGGGGCGGCCTTGCTCGATCCACGTGTACCAGGTGGCGCTGACCTCGCACAACTGTGCGACTTCCTCGCGTCGCAGACCCGGCGTGCGGCGCCGCGTCCCGCGCGGCAGGCCGACGTCCGCCGGCGTGAGCCGCTCCCGATGCGAGCGAATGAAAGCGCCGAGCGCGCGTGCCACTGATGCGTCGGCGCGTGACGCAGGTCGGCGATTGTCTCGAACAGGGGGGGCACCATCAAGCTGACGCGAGGCACCCCATGCAGCAGGCAAAGCGGTCGTCATGATCCGGGAAGTCATCGATACCAGGATAGCAAGCGATCTTGTACCAGTATAACGCAGCAGCGTAGTGTGCAGGCTCGCACCATGTGTAAGCTCACGCCATGTGTACAGGCTTACGCCCTATGCAGATTCACGTCATATGCAGGTTCATGTTGCATGTAGGCTCACACCGTATCGCCAGCATGCCGGCGTCAGCCCGTGTTGCGCAACCCCGCGGCGATCCCGTTGATCGTCAAGTGAATGCCGCGTCGCAGCCGTGCGTTCGTGGTGCCCGCGCGGTGCCGGCGCAGCAGTTCGACCTGCAAGTGGTTCAGCGGATCGAGGTACGGGAAGCGGTTCTTGATCGAGCGGGCGAGCAGCGGATTGTCCGCCAGCCGCGACGAATGACCGGTGATCTGCGCGAGCGCCTCCGTGGTGCGATGCCATTCGGCGACGATCTGATCGAATACCTGCTTGCGAAGCTTCTTGTCCGACACCAGTTGTGCGTAGCGCGACGCGACCGCCAGATCCGACTTGGCGAGCACCATGTCCATGTTGGACAGCAGATTCGAGAAAAACGGCCACGTCTTGACCATTTTGCGCAGCAGCGCCACGCGCTTTTCCCGGTCCACCGCATCCGGTGCGGCATCCAGGTACGCGCTGATCGCGCTGCCAAAGCCGTACCAGCCGGTAAGCAGCAGCCGGCATTGACCCCATGAGAAGCCCCATGGAATCGCGCGCAAGTCCTCAATGCGACGATGCTTGGGATCGTGCAGCTTGCGCGAGGCGGGGCGGCTGCCGATATTGAGTTCCGCAATCTCGGCAATCGGCGTGGACTCGAAGAAATAGTCGGTAAAGCCCGGGGTCTCGTACACGAGCGCGCGGTATGCCGACATCGCCGCGTCCGACAGCGTCTGCATCAGGGCCTCGAACTGCGGCAGTGCGCGAGGTGACTGGGCATGCGGCTGCAACGTCGCCTCCAGCGTCGCGGCCACTACGGTTTCAAGATTGCGCCGGCCGATTTCCGGATTGCCGAACTTGCTGGCAATCACCTCGCCCTGCTCGGTCAACCGGATCTGTCCATCCACGGTGCCCGGCGGCTGTGACAGGATCGCCTGATAGGTCGGGCCGCCGCCGCGCCCAACTGTGCCGCCTCGGCCGTGAAACAGTCGCAGCCTCACGCCACGCTCGCGAAACAGCGCGACCAGCGCCAATTCGGCCCGATACAGTTCCCAGTTCGACGTGAGAAAGCCACCGTCCTTGTTGCTGTCCGAGTAGCCGAGCATCACTTCCTGTTCGCCGCCCTGGTGGCGCACGATTGAGTCCATGCCCGGCAGCGCCAGCAGCGCTTCCATGATGCGTGGCGCGTGACGCAGGTCGGCGATTGTCTCGAACAGAGGGATCACCATCAAGCTGACGCGCGGCGCACCATGCCCAGCATGGGTTGCGTGCTGGCCGTTGCCCGCCTGTGGGGCCGCGGCGGGCAGGCTGCCGTGCATCAGGCCGGTTTCCTTTTGCAGCAGCATCACTTCAACCAGATCTGATACGGTCTCGGTATGGGAAATGATGTAGTTGCGCACGGCCCGCTCGCCAAAGCGCTGCCGTATCGCACGCGTGGCCTCCAGCACGGCAAGCTCGCTGTGCACCAGCGGCGAGTACTCCGCGTACGGCAGGCGCAAAGCGCGCGGCTGCGCCAGCTCAGCCAGCAGCAGCGTCAGCTTGTCGTCCTCGGACAACGCGGCATAGTTGTCGACCACGCCGGCACGGGCAAACAGCTCGGTCAGCACGGCTTCGTGGACATCCGAACTTTGCCGCAGATCGATGCTCGCAAGATGAAAGCCGAATACTTCGACCGCGCGCGCGAGCGGTGACAGCCGGGGGGCGGCAAGCGACGCGCCATGGCGCGCCTGCAGTGAGTCGATCAGCACCTGCAGGTCGGCGCGCAATGCGTCGGGCGACGCGTAAGGCACTGCGTCGCGGTGCTCGCCGCGGATCGAGACGGCTGCGTCGCCGAGCAGCGTGCGCGCGGTCGCGGCCAGCCGCGCATAGACGCCGATCAGCGCGCGCCGATACGGCTCGTCCACGCGGTGCGGCGAAGTATCGGGCGAGGTATCCGCCAGTTGCTTGAGCGCGTCGCTGGAGCCTGCCAGCAACTCGGAGACGGACAGCTCCGCGCCGAGCCGGTGCACCTGCTCCAGATAGTGTTGGAAGAGCACCGCCGCCTGGCGCGTGATTGCCCGCTCGAGCGTGGCCGCCGTTACGTTCGGATTGCCGTCGCGGTCGCCGCCGATCCAACTGCCCATCTGGAAGAACGGGGGCAGTCGGGTGGGCAGGCCGTGCTCGGCCAGTGCCTGCTCGATGTCCGCGTACAGCGCCGGGATCTCGTCCAAGAAGGTCGTGCGATAATACGACAGCGCGTTTTCGATCTCGTCGGCGACCGTGAGCCGCGAGCCGCGCAGCATGCGGGTTTGCCACAGTGACGTGACGCGGGCGCGCAGCAGCGCTTCGTTGGCCGCGCGCTCGCGCGCGGTGAGCGGCTGGTCACGCTTGGCCAGCAAGCGTGCGATGTCGTGTTGCGCGTCCAGGATGCTCTTGCGCTGCACCTCGGTGGGATGGGCGGTGAGCACCGGCACGATCAGCCCGGTGTCGAAGAACGTCTTCAGCGCGGACAGCGATTCGCCATCACTTTTGGCTAGCCGCGCAAGGGCGCATGCGACGGTGCCTGCCTGCGGCGCGGAGCCGGCCAGCGCATGGATGCGCCGGCGGCGGTTATGGTGGCAATCCTCGGCGATGTTCGCTAGATGTGAAAAGTAGCTGAATGCGCGCACCACGCTGACCGTTTGCTCTGGTGTGAGGGCCTTGAGCATCTTGTCTAGCTTCTTGGCCGCGTCGATGTCGTCCTCGCGGCGAAATTTCACCGCCGACTGGCGGATCGTCTCGACCACGTCGAATACAGCGTCTCCCTCTTGCTCGCGGACCACGTCGCCAAGCAGCCGGCCAAGGAAGCGGATATCCTCGAACAGCGGCCTGTCTTTGTCCTCGCGGGTGCGGCCGTGCGCGGGCGATGCCGCGGCGTGCGCCGGCGGTGTCACCGCGGTCGGGGTCGGCCGTGCGGGCGTGGCGCGGGAGGCGGTAGAGGTAGCAGAGGCGGTAGCGGCGGTCTTGGCGTTGCGGCGCGCGGCAGCGGCCGATCCGGAAGTCGTCACAAGCAATTCCCCAAACTGGCGATTGAAGGGTTCCGGCATCCGCGCGCAGCATCGGGATACCGAAGGGTGCGTGCTACCATTTGATTCGTTATCACATCCCGATTGGGTACGAGGTCGACTTGAGTCTCGAGATGCAATGCGCGATACCGCCCGCGACGCTGGTGATCGCCTCGCGTGAAAGCCGGCTTGCGCTGTGGCAAGCCGAGCATGTGGGCCGTGCGCTGCACAAATTATATCCGTCTTGCGACGTAAAGGTCCTCGGTATGACCACTCGCGGCGATCAAATTCTGGATCGTGCGCTGTCCAAGGTGGGCGGCAAGGGGTTATTCGTCAAGGAATTGGAGAATGCACTGGCGGACGGTCGCGCGGACTTGGCGGTTCACTCGCTCAAGGACGTACCGATGATGCTGCCTGATGGCTTCGCGCTGCCGGTTGTCCTCACGCGGGAAGACCCGCGTGATGCGTTCGTGTCGTCGCAATTTACCTCGTTGGCGCAATTGCCAGCGGGCGCCGTGGTAGGTACATCGAGCTTGCGCCGCGAGGCGATGTTGCGCAGCCGCTATCCGCATCTGGTGATCAAGCCGCTGCGCGGCAATCTGGACACCCGGCTGGCCAAGCTCGACCGCGGCGACTACGCGGCAATCATCCTCGCCGCCGCCGGGCTCAAGCGGCTTGGCCTCGCAGCGCGGATCCGCACGCTGCTGGACCCTGCCGACAGCTTGCCGGCGCCCGGCCAGGGGGCGCTCGGCATCGAGATCTGCGCCTCGCGCGCTGATCTGCACCAGTGGCTTGCGCCGTTGTGCGATATGCGCACGGCGCTGGCCGTGGAAGCCGAGCGGGCCGTGTCGCGCGCACTCGGTGGCAGCTGCGAGGTGCCGCTCGCCGCATATGCGCAGTGGCAGGGCGACGTGCTGCAACTGCGGGCGTCGGTCGCCACGCCCGACGGCAGCCGCGTACTGGCTGCGTATGGCAGCGCGGCGCCGACGGACACGGCCGGTGCGCTGGCGCTTGGCTGGCACGTGGTACAGCAGTTGCAGGCACAGGGTGCGATGCAAATCGTGCAGCCACTGCTTGACGCGTCGCGCGACGGAGCCGCGTGATGGGGGAGGGCCAATCGTGACGCAGGCGTCGCTTCCTCCCATGTCGCAGTCGGCGGCCGCGGGCGAAGCCGGTGCGCCTGTCGCGGCACGTCCGACCGTGGTGATGACGCGCCCGGCCGGACAGAGCGCCGAACTGCTGACCGCGCTTGCCGCAGCTGGGCTGGATGGTTTCGAGTTTCCGCTGATCGACATTGCTGATGCAACGGACAATGCGCCGCTGGTCGATGGGTTGCTCGATCTCGAGCGTTATGCGCTGGCGGTATTCGTCTCGCCGAACGCGGTTGATCGCGCATTCGCGGCGCTTGCCGCAGCTCGGCCGAAGGCATCGCCGGAAAACGCCTCCCCGGTGGACATACCGCCCGCAGATGCATCGTCGGCTGATACGTTATCGGCTGATACGTCATCGGCGCATGCCTCGTCAGCCGATAGGCCGTCGGCACATGCGCCGGCTGACGCCGTGCTGTCGCCCGCTTTCTCGTGGCCAACCACGGTACCGGTCGCCGGCGTGGGTCCGGGCACGGTGCGGG
The DNA here is from genome assembly GCF_037389205.1 of Mycetohabitans sp. B46. Taxonomy (NCBI): domain Bacteria; kingdom Pseudomonadati; phylum Pseudomonadota; class Betaproteobacteria; order Burkholderiales; family Burkholderiaceae; genus Mycetohabitans; species Mycetohabitans sp. B46. The sequence continues at coordinate 11,697 of NZ_JADBGL010000008.1, read as the reverse complement.
CGTTGGCGCGCCACGGCGTGCAGCCGCACACGCATCGGATCATCGCACCCGGCGATGCGGTGCGCGTCGCGCTGCAGGCGTCGGTGTACGACGGCGGCAACGACGGCGGCGCGGGCGTTTCCCATGCTGGCGAGCCGCCGGGGCGCGACGATACCCCTGCGGTGCAGGTCTCTTCCGACTCGTATGCGAGCGGCGATGCGCCGCGCTACGATTCCGAGGCGTTGATCGACGCGCTTGCCACCGCCTTTGCGCCGGACGGACTCACCGCGCTGCAAGGGCGGCATGTGTTGCTGGTGCGCGGCGACGGCGGCCGCGAGTTGCTCGCCGAGACGCTGCGTGCGCATGGCGCGATCGTCCAGGCGCTCGGTGCGTACCAGCGACGGCTGCCCGAGCCGAGCTTTGACGCGTGGCAACGCGTGCACGCGCTGCTCGCCGGCCAGCCGCACGCCTGGGTATTGACCAGTTCGGAAGGTGTGCGCAACCTGGAGGAGCTGGCACGCGAGCATCTAAATCGCGACGAGATTGTCGCGCTTAAGCGCGCCCCGATTGTCACACCGCATCCGCGCATCGGTGATACGGCACGCAAAGCGGGTTTTGATACGATTACGGTGTCCGGCGCCGGTGATCAAGCGATCGTCGGCGCGCTGCGCGCGGTGTTTTCACCGATCATTCAAGCCGCTTCCTTCTCGAAGACTCCATCGCAATCGGCTCAATCACGCATGACAGATTCCAAAGATTCCCAGCCAGCGCCAGGTGTGGCGCCGCAAGCGGCGCAACCGGCGCGCCCTGCCGCGGCCAACGTCCCGCCGGCTGCACCATTCCCCCCGTACGAATCGAAGCGCCGCCGCCGCTCAGTCAGCACGGCGCTCGCCTGGATCGGCGCGGTGGTGGTGCTGGCGGGCGCAGGCGCAGGCGGCTACGCGCTCGAACGCAAGATCGAGCGGCTGCAGCAGCAACTTATCGTGCGCCAGCAGGCCAACGACGCACAAAGCCGCGACACCCGGCTCAAAGCCGATGAGGCCGCGAGCGCGGTACGCCAACTCGATTCGCAGCTGACCCAAGTCGCCGGCCGGGTCGGCGACGTACAGACGCAGCATCAGGCCTTGCAGGCGTCGTTGCAGGACTTGGCAAAGAACCGCGACGATTGGACGCTGGCCGAAGTCGAGCAGACAATCTCGTCTGCCAGCCAGCAACTGCAATTGACCGGCAATGTCGGCTTGGCGTTGTTCGCGCTACAAAGCGCGGACACGCGGCTCGCGGCATCAACGGGCGCGCAGGTCATCGTGGTGCGCAAGGCGATCGCGCAGGATATCGACAAGCTGAAGGCTGCGCCAAGCGTCGATCTGGCGGGACTCGCTATCAAGCTCGACGACGTGATCGCGCAGGTGGACGCCTTGCCGTTGGCCGGCGAGGCGCCGGCTGCGCCGCTCAAGCCGCGCGCCGGCACGCCGGCGGACGTGGCGCAGGTGGCCGCCGCCAATGGCGAGCCGCGCTGGAAGGCATGGTGGCATACATTGGCGGCCGGCGTGATGACGCAACTAACCGGTCTCGTGCAGGTGCGCCGCATCGACAACGCGGACGCGATGCTGGTCGCGCCAGACCAGGGCTATCTGTTGCGTGAGAATGTGAAGCTGCGGCTGCTGTGTGCGCGCGTCTCGCTGCTCTCGCGCGATGAGAAGCTGCTGAAGGCGGACTTGCAGGTCGCGCAGCAGGCGCTCGCGCGGTACTTTGATCTGTCTGCCCAGGCCACGCAAAACGCGCGTGAACGGCTCGATCAGGTGCAAAAAGGTGCGGCGCACATTGAGTTGCCGAGCCTGGAGGCGAGCCTGAATGCCATCCATCAGAACAAGGGCCGAGGCTGAACGATGGCAATTCGAGCAATTTTGTGGCTGATGGCACTGTTTGCGACCGCCGTGCTGCTGGCGCTCGTTGGCGCACACGACGCGGGGCAGGTGCTGATCATTTGGGCGCCCTATCGGATCGATATCTCGCTGAACTTGTTCGTGGCGGCGCTGGTCGTGTCGTTCGTCGTGCTCTATATCGTCGTGCGCTCGATTCGCGCGGTGCTGAAAATGCCCGAACGAGTCACAGCGTACCGGGCGCGTGTGCGGCTTGCCAACGCGCACCAGGCGCTGCGCGAGGCAATCGGCAACTTGTACGCGGGTCGTTTTTCTCGCGCGGAGAAAGCTGCGCGCGAGGCCAGTGCAGTTGATGCAAATAAGGCGCCGGCCGGCCTGATCGGTGCAGCCGCCGCACATCGCATGCGCGAATTTGCGCGTCGCGATGAATGGCTGGCGCAGGTGACCGGCAACGATTGGCAAGAGGCGAGGTTGATGAGCAGCGCCGAATTGCGCGCGGATGCGCGTGATGCCGACGGGGCGTTGGCAGCATTGACCGAGATGCGTGCGCAGGGTGGACGGCGCATCCATGCGTTGCAAATCGCGTTGCGTGCACAGCAGCAGCTGAAGAACTGGGCGGAAGTGCTCAAGCTGGTGAAGACCCTGGAAAAGCGCGAGGCGATTCATCCGGCGGTGTCGGTGCACCTGAAGCAACTCGCCGTCGAGCATTTGCTGCGCGAGCGGCGTCATAACCTCGATGCGCTGCTGCAGCTATGGCAATCGCTGAGCGCGGCCGAGCGTCAGTTGCCCCGCATCGCGGACTTGGCCGCGGCATTGCTGATTGCGCTGAACCGCCCGGCCGATGCACGCAAGATCGTCGAAGAGGCGCTCGCGCATCACTGGGATCCTCGACTGCTGCGCCGCTACGCCGACTGCGCGGACGACGATCCATTGCCATTGATTCAGCGCGCGGAAGCCTGGCAGAAGGCGCGCCAGGACGATCCCGACCTGTCTTTTACGCTGGGACGCCTGTGCCTGCAGCAAAAGCTGTGGGGCAAGGCACAAGCATTCCTCGAGCAGGCGCTCAAGCTCGCCGCGGACAACGAGCCGCTGCAGATTCGTGCGCACCGGGCGCTCGCACGCCTGCATGAGCAGTTGGGCAACGCGCAGCAGGCCGCCGAACACTACCGCGCCAGCGCCACGGCGATGAATGTCGTCTAGCTAGTGCCGCGATGATGGCCGTATTGGGCCGCTGGCAGATCGTACGCACGGGTTGCCGGTAGCGTTGCGTGCTCGGCTGCTGACAGCGGCCGTATTCAGTGGTTGACGCCCCCACCATGCTGACCTGTGGGCGATGACAAACTGCGCGTGCCGGCGACGGCTGTCCTGCACCACCGTGCCCGCTAGCGCGATACGAGGCGCTTGGGCACGCTGAGTGTCACCAGCGAGCCGAGCACCATGAAACCCGCCACCTAGTCCATGCCGGAATCCGTGCTGCTGGTCAGGTGAGCCAGCCGATTAGGTATGGGCTGACGAATCCGGCCAGACTGCCTAGCGAGTTGATCATCGCGAGGGCTGCGGTGTGCTGACCATGATCGCGCCGAGTTCGTGATGACCGGACGAAAGCCAAGCAGTGCAGCCGGATCGGATACCGCCTTACGCGATCGCAGCAGGTCGGTTGATATAATCGAGCTTTCGCCTCCATCGTTCGTTTTATCGTTACCAGGAAATTCGACATGAGCTTCGATCACGTCCCGCCCGGCAAGGACCTGCCACACGATTTCAACGTCATCATTGAAATTCCGGCGCAAAGCGACCCAGTCAAATACGAGGCGGATAAGGAGTTGGGCCTGCTCGTCGTAGACCGTTTCATCGGCACGGGAATGCGCTATCCGGCCAACTACGGGTTCATCCCGCAAACGCTCGCCGGCGACGGCGATCCGGTCGATGTGCTGGTGATCACGCCCTTTCCGTTGTTGGCGGGCTCAGTCGTGCGCTGCCGCGCGTTGGGCATGCTGAATATGACGGACGAATCCGGCCAGGATGCGAAGCTGATCGCGGTGCCGGCCGACAAGATCTGTCCAATGACCGCCCACCTGAAATCGGCCGATGATGTGCCGGCCTATCTGAAGGACCAGATCAAGCATTTCTTCGAGCAGTACAAGGCGCTTGAGAAAGGCAAGTGGGTCAAGGTCGAAGGCTGGGAAGATATCGCCGCCGCACACAAGGAGATTACCGACGGCGTCGCGAACTTCAACAAGTTATAAACGACGCGGCGTGCTGGCGTGCTGGCGTACTGGCCGGCTCGTTTGTCGGCGATGACCCGCCGGGGTCGGACCGACTCGGCGGGTTGTTCGCGGGCGCGGCAAGTGCGCGGGGCGACCGCGGCGCCCGTCTCCCGGCCATGGCGCGCGTCGTCCGGCCGCTTAGATGAGCCCGGCCTGAGCCGCCTAGGCAGCCTCGGCCTCGACCGTCTGCGGCATCGCGCTAGCAAGGATCATGGCGTCGAAGTTGCGGGGCCTAGGCTCGCGTTGCGCCGGCCGGTACACGAGATCACCGCGCTGCACCGGCTGGCCACTTAGCGCGCATTGGCTGTCCTGTTCCGCGGTGGCGACGCGCCAGCCCTGATAACCATAGTGGCAGGTCGCCGCATCGGACCAGTACACGATGGCGGTGACGCTGCTAGGCCGGTCGATGATGCGGATGATTGGTTTGCCGGCCGCGACTTGCCGCCCAAGCGGCATCATGGCGGTATGCTTGCCGCGCTGTGCTGGGCGCGTGCGGCGGGCGGTCTGGAACGGGGGGACGGCGGCAGCGGGGCGGTCGGCAGCGCGCTCGCGCGCACGGGCGCCGAGGCAGCGGACGGTCTGCTGCCAAGGATCCGCGTGTTTTGCAATAGCAGTCATGGCGATGGTTCCGGGCATTCTCTAGCACGGACGTTACGCCGCAGGCCAGCGCGGATAAAGATCATTATTGTGAATTCTCTGTCTTGCCAGCGCAAATAATCGGCGTGAGTGCCGCGCGGTGGGCGTTGCGGCGCGGCCCGGCGCGGCCTTTGCTATGGGTGCGGCAACGGACGGCGGCCCTGCGCAAGTGCCCGCTTTTCGCTGGCGGATAACCGCTCGACATGATATTCGACGCGTGATGCGCTGGAGCGGTCAGCCATCGCGAAGGTGGCAAGCAGTCGCATGGGTTTGTGCGAGCGGGTATAGCGGGCGCCGGTGCCGTCCTGATGCTTGGCGAAGCGAGCCTGCACGTCGACGGCGATGCCCGTGTAGATGCTGCCGTCCGCGCATTCGATCAAATACAAGTGCCAGGCCATGTCAGCATGCCGTGTCGGCGCCGCGCCGGAACGGATCGTGTTCACGCAATTCATCCACATAGCGGTGTATGCCGCCCGCCTCGCTGTCCAGGAACTGGGCGACAGCGTCCGCGAATTTGGGATGCGCGAGCCAGTGCGTCGAATGGGTGACGGTGGGCAGGAAGCCGCGCGCCATCTTGTGCTCGCCTTGGGCGCCGCCCTCAAATGTGGCGATGCCGGCCTCGATGCAAAATTCCAGCGGTTGGTAGTACGCAGTCTCAAAGTGCAGACACGGTATGTGTTCGAGCGCGCCCCAGTAGCGTCCGTACAACGTGCCTCGGCCTCGGCCTCGCGACGCGGATGTGTCGCGGTCATAGACCAGTAGTGCGCTGGCGATCGGCGCGCCGGCGCGCTCGGCGATCACTAGCAGCAGATTGTCAGGCATCGTTGCGCCGATCATCCGGAAAAAATCTAGATTCAGGTAGGGGCTCGAATGATGCTCGCGATAGGTCTGCCGATAGCACCGCGAGAAAAATGCCCATTGCGCGGCGGTGATGGCCTGGCCGGGCACGCGGCGCAGTGTGACGCCGGCGTCGCGCACCTGGCGGCGCTCGGCACGAATGTTCTTGCGCTTCTTTTGCGCCAACGTGGACAAGAAGTCATCGAAGTCCCGATAGCCTTGGTTGAGCCAGTGGAACTGGACGCCTTCGCGCAGCAGCATGCCCATCTCGACCAGCAATTCGGCCTCGCGCGGCGAGGGGTACAGCACGTGCAGCGACGATACATGGGCCTGCTCGGCCGCGGCCAGCAGCGTGGCCACCAGACGGCGGCGCGCATCGTCGCTGTGCGCGAGCAGACGCGTGCCTTGCACTGGCGTGAATGGCACCGCGCACAGCAGTTTCGGGTAGTAACGCAGTCCGTGCCGCTGGTAGGCATCGGCCCACGCCCAGTCGAACACATACTCGCCGTAGCTATGCTGCTTTACGTAGAGTGGGGCGGCCGCCGCGAGCACCTCGCGCGAGTCCGGGCCCTCGTTGCACCATAGCGTGACGAATTGGGCCTGCCAACCGGTTTTGGCCACCGCGCATTGCGTTGCATCCAGCGCATGGAGGAATTCATGTCGCAAGAACGGCGTGGGCTGTGCCTGCCGCGCGAGCAGCGCATTCCATTGGCACGCGTCCACCTCGTCCAGTGACGCGAGAATCCGCGTGCGATAATCGCCCATGCGCTGTGAAGCCAACTCGCTCATCGTTCGTCCATGAAAATCGCTCTTGCCCAGATCAACGTGACCGTCGGCGACTTTGCCGGCAATATCGCGAAAATTGTCGCCGCCGCGCAAACCGCCCATGATGCTGGCGCGTCACTGATGATCGCACCGGAACTGGCGCTGTCCGGCTATCCGCCCGAAGACTTGTTGCTGCGTCCGGCGTTTTACACGGCAAGCCATGCGGCGCTTAGCGAGTTGGCCGCTCAGCTCGCGCGCTTTGCTGGACTGCACGTGTTGGTCGGCCATCCGTATCGCAGCGCGCCGACAGGCGATGTTAATCCAAATAGGCTGCTCGAGCGCGGCGTACCGCCGGTGGACACGTTCAACGCAGCGTCGCTGCTGGTTGAGGGGCAAATTGTGGGCACCTACCTGAAGCAGGAACTGCCCAATACCGAGGTGTTCGACGAAAAGCGGTATTTCGCGTCGAATCCGCAACCGTTCGTGTTCGAGTTGGAGGGTGTGAAGTTCGGCGTCATCATCTGCGAGGACGCGTGGCATCCATCGGCCGCGTTGCTGGCGAAGGCGGCGGGCGCCCAGGTGCTGCTTGTGCCCAATGGCTCTCCGTATCATATGAACAAGGAGGATGTGCGCGTCGATATCCTGCGCGAGCGCATTCGCAAGACCGGCATGCCGGCCGTCTACTTAAATCTGGTCGGCGCGCAGGACGAGCTTGTGTTCGACGGGGGCTCGTTCGTGCTCGATGCGCATGGCGAGCTAATGGCACGCCTGCCGCAATTCGTCGAGCAGACGGCGATTGTCGAGTTCGACGGTGCACAGGCGCAACGTGGCGAGATTGCGCCGCGCGAATGCGTCGAGGCGCAGATTTATGCTGCGCTGGTGCTCGGTGTGCGTGATTACTTGAACAAAAACGGATTTCCAGGGGCGATCATCGGGCTGTCCGGCGGCGTGGATTCGGCGCTGGTACTGGCCGTCGCGTGCGACGCATTGGGTGCCGAGCGCGTGCGCGCAGTCATGATGCCGTCCCGCTATACCGCGGATATGTCCACGTCCGATGCCGCGGAGATGGCGCGGCGTGTCGGCGTGCGCTACGACGAAATTGCGATCGGTCCGATGTTCGACGCGTTCCGCGCGTCACTGACCGCGCAATTTGCTGGCTTGCCCGAAGACGCCACCGAGGAGAACATTCAGGCCCGCATTCGCGGTACGCTGCTCATGGCGCTGTCAAACAAATTCGGCTCGATCGTGCTGACCACCGGCAACAAGAGTGAGATGGCCGTGGGCTATTGCACGTTATACGGGGACATGGCGGGTGGCTTTGCGGTCATCAAGGATATCGCGAAGACACTGGTGTATCGGCTGTGCCGCTATCGGAACGCGGCGACCACGTTTGCCACGCGCGACATCATCCCGGAACGGATCCTGACCCGGGCGCCGTCGGCCGAGCTGCGCGAGAACCAAACCGATCAGGACAGCCTGCCGCCGTATGAAGTGCTGGATGCGATCATGCGGATGTACATGGAGGAGGACTGGTCGCTGGAGGACATCGTCGCGGCCGGCTATGCTCGCGCCGATGTCCAGCGGGTCACGCGGCTGATCAAGATCAACGAATACAAGCGGCGCCAGGCGCCAATCGGGATTCGCGTTACGCACCGCGCATTTGGCCGGGATTGGCGCTATCCGATTACATCACATTTTAGCGAGGCATGTTGAGCATGCGCGGCAATGGCGTGGCACCGCAACGCAGCGATGTGTGGCGTGGTGCTGTGGCCGGTGGGGGCGTGCCCGCGCTCGCGCGCCCCGCGGGCGCTGGTTAGAATAGCTTCATTCCATTCCAAGCGGACAGGTGAGGCACACCATGAAGCGTATCACTGCAATCATCAAGCCCTTCAAGCTCGACGAGGTGCGCGAAGCGCTCGCGCAGGTGGGCCTGACCGGATTGACTGTGACCGAGGTCAAGGGCTTTGGCCGGCAAAAAGGGCATACCGAACTCTATCGCGGTGCGGAGTACGTAGTCGACTTTCTGCCGAAGGTAAAGATCGAGGTCGTGGTCGCGAACGACCAGGTTGATCAGACGCTCGATGCGATCATTAGCGCCGCGCGTACCGGCAAGATTGGCGACGGAAAAATCTTCGTCGCTGACATCGAACGGGTGATTCGGATACGCACCGGCGAAGAGAACGAGGCGGCGGTCTGATTCACATCGCTCGCGCTGCGTGGCAGGCAGGCGACGTGGTCCACCTCAACCACGCGGCCTTGGCTGCAGTAGCACGAGTACGGCACCGGCTCCGCCGTCATGCGCCCGGGCCTGACAAAAGGCAATCACTTCGGCCTTTTGCGCCAGCCAACTGCGTACTTTGCCCTTGAGCACCGGTTCCTTACCAATCGAGCCCAAGCCCTTGCCGTGGATCACGCGCACGCAGCGCAGCCCCCGCTTGACCGACGCACGCAGGAAATCCGCCAGGGCTTCGCGTGCCTCATCACGGCGCAGTCCGTGCAGGTCGATCTGTGCCTGCACGACCCACGTGCCGCTGCGCAGCTTGCGCACGACGTCAGTCGCCACGCCTGGCCGGCAATAAGACAACGACTCATCGACGTCGAGTAGTGCTTCCGGATCGAATTCGTCGGACAGTGCTTCATCGAGCACGGCCTGTTCGTCGCGCTGCGTTTGCAGCGGCACGGGGGGCGGCTGCACGCGGTGCAGCGGCGCGCGGCCGGAGGGCTTAAGCGGCGTGATGTCGCCAATCTCGCGGCGAAATTCGGTGGCGGCCGCTTGCGCGGCGCGCTGCTCGCGCTCGGCATGGCGACGCGCCTGCTCGCGGGCCGTGGCGTCGCTTTTGAGCATGTCGCGCAGCGCGCCGAGCGAGGCTAGGCTGGACAGGCGGCGCTTGCCGGCGGCAGGGCCGGCAGGGATCGGCGCGGATACTACCGCGCCAAGCGCGGCCCCCGCGATGGCGGATGGGGCAGCGGGCGTCGGCCGCGCCCGCACGCGGTCATTCGGATGGGCTTTTTCCTTTGGCATGGGTCGCCCTCGACTTTGATGCTGTCGCTGCGACGGTATCACGCGCCGCTCAGCGGTTGGCTTCGTGGCTCATCACGTGTGGCGCGGCCGTCTCATGGATGCTTTCCAGATAACGCTGTGCGTCCAGCGCGGCCATGCATCCGGTGCCCGCGCTGGTAATCGCCTGCCGATAGATGTGGTCTTGCACATCGCCCGCGGCGAACACGCCGGCGATCGACGTGGCGGTCGCATTGCCGTTCAGGCCGGCGTTCGTGACGATGTAGCCGTTACGCATCTCCAATTGGCCCTCGAAGATGTCGGTATTCGGCTTATGGCCGATCGCCACGAACAGGCCGTGTACCGCCAGGTCGGTGGTCTCGCCAGTCTCCGTATGCTTGATGCGCAGGCCGGTCACGCCCGAATCGTCGCCGAGGACTTCATCGAGCACGTGGTTCCACTTAATTTGGACGTTGCCTTCCTGCTCCTTCGCGAGCAGACGATCGATCAGGATCGGCTCGGCGCGGAATTTGTCGCGACGGTGGATTACCGTGACCTTCTTCGCGATGCCCGACAGGTATAGCGCTTCCTCGACGGCGGTGTTGCCACCGCCGATCACCGCGACGTCTTGATTCCGGTAGAAGAAGCCATCGCAGGTCGCGCAGGCGGACACGCCCTTGCCCATGAACTGCTGCTCTGACGGCAGGCCCAAGTATTGGGCCGACGCGCCAGTCGCGATGATGAGCGCATCGCACGTGTACTCGCCAGAGTCGCCGATCAGCCGCAGCGGCCGCTCGTTGAGCTTCGCGGTGTGGATGTGATCAAACACGATTTCGGTATTGAAGCGCTGCGCGTGCTCGAGTAGCCGCTGCATCAGCTCCGGACCCTGTACGCCGCTTGGGTCGCCGGGCCAGTTCTCGACGTCGGTGGTCGTCATCAACTGCCCGCCTTGCGCGAGGCCGGTGATCAGCATCGGCGACAGATTGGCCCGCGCCGCGTAGACGGCGGCGCTGTAGCCGGCCGGGCCGGAGCCGAGAATCAGGACTTTCGCGTGCTTGCGTTCGGACATGGCGGTTGATCCTTGTAGGGCGGCGGTGCGCACAGCCGCACCGCGCGGCAATGCGTAGGTGATATCGGGCTCACCATTATAAAGGGGCTGGCCGGCATTAGCCTGATTGCTCTTTTGCATCGGTGTGATAGGCATGATGACCATCGGCGCGATGCCCCTCCATCCATCGGCGTGATGCCCCTCCATCCATCGGCGTGATGCTCCGACGCTCATCGGCGTGATGTCCCAACGTTCGGCGGCGTTTGGGCCCCTCATCCGGCACGCTGGTGCGCGCTTGCAACACCGGTCTTACAACTTGTTGCGTGGCGCGCCGGTCCGACCGTTTACAATGAAGGCGCTCGAACTCCGGCGGCCGCATGCCGCCCTCTTGTCGATTCAATGGCGAAATCCACGTATTCTCCCGGGACACAAGCTTTACCGCATCGTCTGTCGCGTTTGCTCAGCGAGATCCGCTGGCTGCTGCAGGTCGCGCTCGGCCTGTTTTTGCTGATGGCGCTAGTCAGCTACAGCCGGCGCGACCCAAGCTGGACGCATGCCGTGCAGGTGGACCGAATCACGAATTGGGGTGGCCGTGTCGGTGCGTGGACATCCGACATGCTGCTGCTACTGTTCGGCTTGTCCGCCTATTGGTGGATCGTGCTGCTGGGGCGGCGCATCGCCGACAATTACCGGCGCATCACGCGTCACGACGCGCTGGACGAGCCGGCCACGCCGCGCGAAGGCGGCTGGTTGGCCGAGATGCTGTCGTTCGCGCTTGTGCTCGTGGCCAGCGACGGCCTCGAGGCATTGCGGATGTGGTCGCTCCAGGCTCAATTGCCTCGGGCACCCGGCGGCATCGTCGGCGACGCGGTGGCCCGCGGCGTGCAGCACGCGCTTGGGTTCACCGGCGGCACGCTGGCGCTGCTGCTCGCGCTGGCGATTGGCCTGTCGCTTTTTCCGCTTTTCGTGGCTGTCGGTGGCCGAGCGCGTCGGCGAGGCGATCATCAATGCGGTCATGCTCGCGCAGTTGCGGCGCGACGAGAAGCGCGACCGCAAGGCTGGCCAGCAAGCGGCGGTCAAGCGCGAGGGCAAGGCGAGCGCAGTCGGGTGCGGCTCGAGGAGCATGAGCCGGTGACGATCGTGCCGGACGTGGTGTCGCCGACCAAGTCCGAGCGCGTCGAAAAGGAAAAGCAGGTGCCGCTGTTCCAGGATTTGCCGGGCGATGGCACGTTGCCGCCCTTGCACTGCTCGACGCGCCGCCGGCCACGCGGGAAACCGTATCGGCCG